>JAJDES010000134.1 GCA_029259675.1 Planctomycetota bacterium | reverse complement strand
CCCGGATCTGAGTTCTCATCCGATCTGGCTCGAATCCCCTTGGCGGATCCATCCGCTACAATCCCGCACCCTCGTCCCCGCATCCGGAACGATCGAGTTTTCCCCCATGATGAAATTGCCCTTGGTTCAGAGCATGCTGCCGCTACTGCTGGCCTGCAGCTTGGTTTCCTGCTCGACTCCTTCCGGAACAGCCGGATTTCGCGCGCCCAACTTTAGATCGGCTCCCGGGGCCCAACTGCAGCTGGAGGACTTGTCCACGCAGCGCTACGCCCGCGAATTGCGCGTCATTTATGGCCAACGCGAGCAAACCGACGACGGTTGGGAGCCCAACGCCACCCAAGATGTCCTCGGCGTAGAATTCGAACTGCGCAGCTTGAGTTCCGGGGTCAGCTTCGAAGCCGGCTATTTGAAGGCCGACTCGGATGAAACGCAGGCCATCGGCGGAGGTCCTTCAATCGCTAGCTTGGACGCCGAAGTAGGTGAGATTTACCTCGGTGTGCGCAAGTCGTTCGGTGAGACCGCAAGCTTCCGGCCCTATTTGGGAACCGGCATTTCCCTGCAGGTTGCGGACATCGAAGTAGCGCCCGTTGGCGCTGCTGTATCCGGCCGAGATGAAAGCACAGGTCTTTACGTTAGAGCCGGTGGAGTTTGGTACTTCGGCAGATTCCACACCGGTTTTGATTTCAGAGCTCTGTTCTTGAGTGAGCTGGACTTCAACATCGACGATCTCGATGGTGACTACTTGCAGGCTGCTTGGGTCTTCGGCTTCTCACTGTAGAGGGGTCGGCAGAAGCGATGACTGCAAGGCTGCTCCTTCTTGGGTGTACGCGAGCGTCGCGTCTGTGCATCGTGCGCGGGAGCAGGCGCGCACGGACCGTTCATTCTGCTTGCAGTCTTTTCACAGTTTGATCGGCGTAGGCGCTACCTGAATGATGTGCGTGTCCGACGGCGGCTGGAGATCGCTTAATCGCTCACGCACACCTGTCCAGAGCCTGCGTGTAGAAGCTCAGTGCTCGGCGCAAGCGCGGATGAATTGCCTTCTTCGCATCAAATTGTTGCCGCGCAGGGTGCGAGTGGATGCCGCGAACGCCAATTGCTTAAAAGGCTATTCCGCAGGGGAACCGTTGGGTTCCGGCTCGATGGCGCGCTCGGCCGAACGCAAAATGGAGGCCAAGCTGAGCTCGACGTCGCGCTCTGTCGTAGCCCACGAAGAAACGCTGATGCGCATGGCTTTTCGGCCCCTCCACACGGTACCTCCACACCAACAGACGCCTTCGCTCACAGTGTTGTCGATGGTGCGCTGAGTTCGTTCGTCGCTTCCGAAGGAGACCAGTACTTGGTTGAGGTGGACGTCGTTGAGCACTTTGTACCCGGCCTCTTCCAGTCCGCAGGCAAAGCGCTTTGCGTGTGCGCAGGAGCTTTCAATTAGTTCGGCCACACCCCTGCGACCCAAATTGCGCAAGGCCGCCCAGACTTCAACGCCGCGTGCGCGACGGGACATTTCGGGCGTACTGTGACTCGGCTCACGAGGCGTATCCGACAGCAAGTAGGGAGCCATGGCGGTCATTGCGTTGTGCAGGTGCTTCGGTTCACGGCAGAGCACAGCGCCACAGTCGTAGGGAACGTTGAGCCACTTGTGGGCATCCAGTGACCAAGAATCAGCTTGTTCAAAGCCCGTGGCGAGATCTCGTTTATTTGGCGTCGCGCGGGCCCAAAGTCCGAAGGCGCCGTCAACATGGGTCCAAGCTTGCGCTTGTCTCGCCAGCGCGCACAGTTCGGGCGCGGGGTCAAAAGCTCCTGTATTCACGTTTCCCGCCTGCAGACAAAGAATGCTGAGGGGCCCGAGCGGCGGAAGCTTGGACGTCAACATGCGACCTTGTTCGTCCGCCTCTACTCGCAGCACCCGTTCGCGACCCAGGCCCAACATGGCCAGTGCCTTGAGGAGTGAAACGTGAACCTCAGCGCCGACGACAACTTCAAGTTCCGGCGCGCCGAACAGCCCTCGAGCTTCCACATCCCACCCCGCTCGACTCAAAAGCTCGTTGCGTGCCGCGGCTAGTCCGCACAACTTGGCCATGGTGGCGCCGGACACGAGTCCGCCGTCCGTACTGCTCGGGAAGCCCAGGATGTCGACCATCCAGCCGAGAGCGATTTCCTCAATTGCCGCCCCAAGGGGCGACGCGTGGCGCATCCCTGCATTTTGATCCCAGGCCGCCGCCATGAATTGGGCTGCCACGGTTGCGGGCAGGGCCCCACCGATTACCAGGCCGAAGTAACGGCCGCCGGCACTGGCCATGGTCGCAGGGCTGCCGTAATGGTCGAGTTCTTCAAGAACTTGCGCACTGGGAATGCCGACTTCCGGCATGCGGATGCGCAGGGTTTCCAAATCTTTAAGGGCCTTTGCACTTGGGGCGACCTTGCGGTCATTCAATGCTTCCAGGTAAGTGTTTGCTCTTTCGGCGGCGTTCAACAGCAGTTGCTTATCCATGGAGACTGATTAACGGTTTTCGGGAAAAGCATTCACACCCAATGCGCGCAAAACAAATCAGGTGGATGCTGCGTTGTCGCAACCGCTTGCCTTGCCTTGCCTTCGCAGCCGGGAATTATAGAGCGAACTCAACTCACGAATTTCGCGCAAGCATCCGTTGCTTCGCTTGACTAAGCGAAATGAATTTCCAAGCGGCAAGCGTTGGGACAACGCGTTTGATGCGGCGCGCAAGTTGGCCTCAATCAGCCACGTTGGGCTATTTCGAGGCTAGCTTGAATTTCAATGTCAATACGCAGGTGTTGCGAGCTGCGTGTATACAGACTGTTAGGGGCCGTCTCAAAAGTGAGTTGGGAACTGCTGCCGGCTTGTATTCGGGCTTTCTTGCCGATCTCCGGCAGTTCCCATGAAATCGGGCACGGGGAGCGTCGAGCTTGTGAATTCGTTGTCGGCTATGTCTCTAGGTCAAGCCAGCGGCTGCAAGCCTTATTATCTGCTTGGAGCGGTTGACAGATGGCTCAATTGGTGGTCTCTAGGGGTATATTCGGTTCCCGTTCCGGTTTTAAATGCTCCAGTGGCATTAATCCCCGGGGCGGTTTCACTCCTCTCACACTCGGAACCGTGTCATGTCCAAGCTTTGGATCATTCCGGCATTACTGACCCTAGCGTCGCAGCAGAACGCTTCAGATCTCAACCTGACTGTGCGCAGCGGCGGCTCGAGCTCGATTACGGCTCGCCCCGGCGAACTCATTAACTATGAGGTGCTCGGCGAACTCTCCGACAACCTCAACTTGGGTCTCGGCCTGTTCATTTTCGACCTTGAGTACGACGGCGGCGCTTTGGCTCAAGCGAGCGCACCGGCTGTCGCGCCGCTGACCAACTTCGATCGCCCGGCGGGGATTACCAATCCCGCGGGTTACGGCGGCAGCATCGGGCCCAACGGCCTGGTACAAGTCGGCGGCGGTCAAAACACGATCAACAGCACCTTCGCTCCCTTCCCCAACGGATCGGTGACCACCGGCGTTGCGGGGCAAGGCTCGCCGATCGTGCTCGTTGACGGAAGCCTGACGGCGCCGACTCAATTCGGAACGTACACGCTGTCGGTGACCAATGTCATCGCCAACGCCATTCGTTCGGGCGAGACAGGCACACCCTTTTGGGCCGTGGATCCCGCGCCGGCCGGCACGGTCGTCAATTTGACGATAGAAGTCGTTTCGCTGACCGATGACGCGGTGAGCATCAGCTTGCTGAGCGGCGGATCCCAAAATCTATTCCTCGACGGCGGAGCGGGGAATGCGGGCGAAGCTTACTGGCTGCTGTCCTCCGCTTCGGGCAACAGCCCGGGCTTCCTGGCTGCACCGTTCAATTTGCCGGTTCCGTTGAATCCCGACGCATTGTTCACCTTCATGCTGGCGAACCCCTCACCGCCGGCATGGATCAACAACTTGAACCTTTTGGATGGCAGCGGACTGAACACGGCGATGTTCACGTTACCGCCCGGCTTGGATCCGGGCCTGGCGGGCACAACGGTGCATCACGCTTACTCACTGTTCGCACCCTCGATCCACTTGACGAGCAACTCGGTTTCCGTGCTGCTTGTTCCGTAGTCGCGCAATCGGCTGATTCATCACCCCACGACCCCAATTCACCACCCCGGAACTCACTTAGATTCCTAAAGCCCCCGATTCGAAAAGCAAGACCATGAGACAGTTCACACGATTTGGAGCATTGGCGGCGGCTGCGGCATTTTTGCCCGCAATAGCATCCGCTCAGTTCGACAATCAATGGGTCACTTTCCTCAAGAATAGCCCCGGCCACATCGGTCCCTCTCCCACATCCATTTCGGATTCGAATAACGAAACGGACTTGGCTTGGGGCGACCTCGACAAGGACGGTTGGGAAGACCTGGTGATTGTGCGCAAGCAACCCTTTACCTCAACCGGTCATCGCTCAAACCTGTTGCTTATGAATGAGGCCGGCGTGCTTACCGACATGAGCACGGCATTGACCTCGTCCGATGCTGCGGGGCAGTCCGGCTTCGATGATTTGACCAATGACCGCGACGCGGTTTTGGTCGACGTCGACCTTGATGGTTGGTTGGATGTCGTCACCGCAACCACGTTGAGCTCGGGTACGCCGAAGAGTGTTTCGCACCCCAGGATTTACATGAACCTGGGTAATGACGGAGGCGGCAACTGGCTGGGCCTCGAGCACCAGGATGCGCGCATCCCGCAGATTTTCCTCATGAACAGCAGCGGCAATCCGACCACGGCCACGTTCCCCCGATTCTGCTCGGTTGGCTTTGGGGACATAACTGGGGACGGCTATCCCGACCTGTACTTCGGTGACTACGACAGCGGCGGGTCCGGAGGCGGCGACGTCAACAACCGCCTATTTATCAACGACGGCAACGGCTTCTTCACCGACAGCCTGCGCACTCGCATGGACACGACCATGCTGCTGTCCGCGTTTGGGGCCGCTTCGGTGATCGCCGACCTCAATGGAGACGGTGTGAATGACGTGCTCAAGCAAACGGCGCTGAATCCTCCCCAGCACATTGCTGCTGTTTACAACGATCCCACCAACGAGGGTGTTTTTGATATCTATGACAGCTTCATGGATAGCGCGCCGTACCACGTAAATTCGGGTGATCTGAATAACGATGGCCGCCTCGATATCGTGGTTTCCAGTGACGGCAGCGATCGCTACCGACTCAACGGCGGCAACGATTTCCTCGGCCGCGTCGATTGGGGAACCAACCACACCTTTGATTTCCTGACCGGTGGTGATGATGGTTTCGCCAGCAACAACCTGATCGCAGACTTGGATCACGACGGGTGGGCGGATGCTCTCTTTGCCGACGTGGATGTCGATATCGGAGGCTACGGCCGTCGCTTGCACATCTACCACAATCTCGGCGAAGCCGGTGATGAAGGTGGATTTGTCGAAATGCGCGAAGAGCGCAGAGACACCGGCAATGGTTGGCTCGGAGTTGTGGGCATGCGCTCGTCGGATATGACCGGCACCCACGACATGGCCGTCATGGACATCGACAACGATGGCGACGACGACATGGTTATTTCCCGCCTCGCGGGTACGGATGCTTGGATCAATCAAACCAACCCGACGTTCTGCCAAGAGGACTTCGGCATGCAGGGTGTCGGTGGCGAGAGCCTCGAGATCTGCGGTACGCCGCTGGGTACCGGCGGAAGTGCCACGATTAGTTTGTCGGGCACCCCGCCCTTCACTCTCGTTGTGCTGTTGCTTTCCCTTGATCCGGGAACAATCAACCTGCTGGGCATCGAAACCTTGGCGAACGTCGCTTTCTATCGCGTCCAGTTCGCCAACGGCCTGGGTGCCAAGAACATTCCGCTCAACGGCGGCAGCGGCGGCAACTTCACCGTCGAAGCCTACGTTCAGTACTTGGTTTACAACCCCTCAGTCATGGGGCAGACCGGGCAAGAGTGGAGTGCTTCCAACATCCGTCAGTTGGTGCTCGAGCAGTAATCCGAGCTCAAATACCGATTTAGTTTCGATCTAGTCTGATTCGAAAGCCGGCCCGGAATTCAACGGGCTTCCCCGCCGGGCCGGCTAACCCCTCTCTTTCAGAGGCCTCCCGATGCGCTACCTCTCCCTACACACTCTTGTTTTCGGTGCAAGCCTGATGCTCGTCAGCAATGCATCCGCACAAATTGAAATCCAACCGCGCGGCGGCGAACCGGTTTCCGGATTGAACGCCAGTCAGTTGGACCGCTTCTTCAAAGGCCAAACCGAGTTCGCCCACATTTTGGACGTGGGCGAAGGTTTGGGACCGATCTTCAACGATTCAAGTTGTGCTCAATGTCACAGCAATCCGACCAACGGCGGCGCGAGCACGATTACGGTCACGCGCTTCGGTGTCGCGGCGGTCGGCATGACTCCCTTCGATCCCTTGGATAATCTAGGCGGGTCCTTGCTGCAAAAGTCATCGAGTGATTTGGCCTGCGAAGAGTTCGTACCCGTACAGGCAGATGTCGTCATCCAGCGTCAGACTCCAAGTTGCTTTGGTGCAGGCCTATTGGAGGCTGTCGCGGATGTTGACATCGCCGCAAACGAAGTCAGCCAAATGGGAGACGTCAACGTGCACGGCTTTGTGCGAATGAATTCGCCGGTCGAGGGCGGTCCCGATCGCGCCGGGCGCTTCGGCTGGAAGGGCGGCGTTTCCACCGTGCTCACCTTCTCAGCGGATGCATCCTTGAACGAGTTGGGCCTGACCAACCGCTTCTTCGGATTGGACAACGTTCCCAACGGTCCGGCGGGAGATCCGACTTTGATTGCCCTATGCGATTCGGTCATGGACCCCGAAGACGGCCCGGATATAGAGGGTTTTGATCGCATCGATCGGCAAACGGACTTCCAACGCTTTTTGGCGGCTCCGCCGCAAACCCCGCGTTCGGGCATGACGGGTGAAGCCGTCTTTAATTCGGTTGGATGCGCGACCTGTCACGTGCCGACCTACACGACCGGCTTGGCGGCCGAAGCGGCCTTGAGCAATGTTGAAATTCATCCGTACGGAGACTTTCTCTTGCACGACATGGGCGGCTTGGGCGACGGCATCGTGGATGGTCCCGCGACGGAAAGCATCATGATGACGCGCGCACTGTGGGGCATGGGGCAACGCGATGCGCTGCTGCACGACGGGCGTTCGACGGGCGGCTCTTTTGCGCAAAACGTGGACAGCACGATCCAAGAGCACGCCGGCGAAGGCGCCGCATCGCGTGCGGCGTACAACGCTTTGAGTCAGAACGACAAAGATGCGCTGGCGAGTTTCCTGCTGTCCCTGGGCCGGCCGGAATTCGACATCGAGAATGACAACGATGTGGATGCATTCGACTGGGCCTTCCTCGAATTCGGCGGCTGGTTCATGGGACCGGGCGCAACGATCACCCCCGACGAAGAGGGCGCGGTCGCGGACATCGACCAGGACCAAGACTTCGACATGGTCGACTTCGCCTACCTGCAGCGGGCATTCAGCGGGCAGTAAGAACAGTCCCCAACCTCTAAGGGAGCTGAGTCCCTAAGCATTACAAGGGCGCGTTCCACAGAAATGTGGGACGCGCCTTTGCTTTGTAAGCGGGCGCAATTGCGAAGGCGGCGGCGAGCCTCGGTGCAGGAATCCATTCCCGTGCTCATCACGACTTTCACGCTCTTCGCACCCGCGATGACGATTTCGCCCGTCGGTCAATCCGAACTCCCGACCTTCGCACCTTCGCACCTTCGCACCTTCGCATCGGCGCATCGGCGCATCGGCGCATCGGCGCATCGGCGCATCGGCGCATCGGCGGGCGGTTGGGCGGTTGGGCGGTTGGGCGGTTGGGCGGTTAGGCGGTTAGGCGGTTAGGCGGTAGAGCCCGTTGGGCCTGTGGGGCAGTTGGGGCAGTTGGGGCAGTTGGGGCAGTGGGGCAGTGGGGCAGTGGGGCAGTGGGGCAGTGGGGCAGTTGGGGCGGATGCGGCGGTAGGGATGTTGGCGGCCTTGGCCCTCGGGAGGGCTGAGTGGCCAGGATGCTTGTTGCCTCATTCGGACTGCATCGAAGGGAAATATTGGGGTTGGGCGCGACCGGGGATAGGGGGCTGCGAAATTCGGCCGGGGCTGAGAGCCCGAGATTGAGCCAATGCGGAAGGGTCCATAAAAGCGCTGCGCGCATATTTAATTGCTTGATGGAAGTCCTCGCTAGTGATGGACTTAGGCGTTAATCGGCTTACTGGCCAGCTATTTGGAGGGTATTGCCACTAGGGCAAATGCGGTCTGGTTTAATTAATTATGCATATGCATGGGTTGACGGCTGGCTGGGGAGGTGTTTCTTAGGGGAATCTTCGGTTTCGTTCCTGTGCGCATCTCAGCGGAGAGGCGCGCTCTGGAGCGGCCAACTTTCTCCTTCACCCGGAGCCGTCCCATGTCCAAGTTCATGCCCATTTCGGCACTCCTGACCCTTTGCTCGCTGGCGAGTGCTTCAGATCTCAATTTGACTGTGCGCAGCGGAGGTGCGAGCTCGATTGCAACTCGCCCCGGCGAAGTCATTGCCTACGAGGTGATCGGAGAGCTTTCCGACAACCTCAACTTGGGTCTCGGCTTGTTCATTTTTGACCTCGAGTACGACGGCGGCTCCTTAGCTCAAGCGAGCGCTCCGGTCTCCTCGCCGCTGACGAACTTCGATCGTCCGGCGGGAGTGACGAATCCCGCGGGCTACGGCGGCAGCGTCGGATCCAATGGACTAGTGCAAGTCGGCGGCGGTCAAAACACGATCAATAGCACCTTCGCTCCCTTTCCCAACGGATCGGTGACCACCGGAGTTGCGGGGCAAGGCTCACCGATTGTGCTCGTGGATGGCAGCCTGACCGCTCCGACTCAATTCGGCACTTACACGCTTTCGGTGACGAACGTCATCGCCAACGCCATACGTTCGGGCGAGACGGGCACGCCCTTCTGGGCGGTGGATCCCGCCCCGGTAGGCACGGTCGTCAATTTGACGATCGAAGTCGTTTCGCTGACCGATGACGTGGCGAGCATCAGCTTGCTGAGCGGTGGATCCCAAAACCTGTTCCTCGACGGTGGGGCGGGCAATGCGGGCGAAGCCTACTGGCTGCTCTCCTCCGCATCCGGCGACAGTCCCGGGTTTCTAGCTGCGCCTCTCAATTTGCAAGTGCCGCTCAATCCTGACGCGCTCTTCACATTCCTGTTGGCGCATCCTTCTCCGCCGGCATGGATCAACAACCTGAACCTATTGGATGGCTCGGGATTGAACACAGCCATCTTCTCATTGCCGCCCGACCTGGATCCGGGTTTGGCGGGAACGACAGTGCATCACTCTTACTCACTGTTCGCGCCCTCGATTCATCTGACGAGCAACTCGGTTTCCGTGTTGCTGGTCCCGTAGGCCCGTCCAAGCAAGTTCGGGACATAAGCGGCCAACTCAACACCTATCTCACCCCAAGGAACTCAAGAGAAGAGATCATGAAGCAGTTCAAAAGAATCAGCGCTTTAGCAGCAACGGCTGCGCTATTGCCGGCGACAGTATCCGCTCAATTCGATAATCAATGGGTCACATTCCTGAAGGACAGTCCCGGGCACATCGGGCCTTCGCCCGCATCGATTTCAGACGCGAACCACGAAACCGATTTAGCGTGGGGGGATCTCGACAAAGATGGTTGGGAGGACCTCGTGGTTGTGCGCAAGCAGCCGTTTACATCGACGGGCCATCGCACAAATCTTTTGCTCATGAACGAAGCCGGGGTGCTGACGGATATGAGCACCGCCTTGACTTCATCCGACGCTGCGGGTCAAGCGGGCTTTGATGATTTGACCAATGATCGCGACGTGGTCTTCATCGACGTAGACCTCGATGGTTGGCTTGACGTTGTGACCGCGACGACTCTGAGTTCGGGAACGCCCAAAAGTGTGTCTCACCCTCGGATCTACATGAATTTGGGCAACGACGGCAGCGGGAACTGGCTCGGTCTTGAGCACCAAGATGCGCGCATTCCGCAAATTTTCCTCATGAACAGCAGCGGCAACCCGACGACAGCAACGTTCCCGCGCTTCTGCTCAGTAGGTGCGGGTGATGTGACGGGTGACGGCTATCCCGAACTTTATTTCGGTGACTATGACAGCGGCGGATCTGGTGGCGGCGACGTCAACAACCGACTGTATATCAACGACGGCAATGGCTTCTTTAGCGATAGTTATCGCAACCGCATGGATGAAGGCATGCTGCGTTCAGCCTTTGGAGCAGCATCCGTAATCGTCGATTTGAATGGGGATGGTGTGAATGATGTGCTCAAGCAAACGGCGCTCAACCCACCCCAGCATGTCGCGGCGGTCTACAACGATCCGCTCAATGAGGGCGTTTTCAATCTGTATGACGACTTTATGGACTTTGAGCCCTATCACGTAAACACGGGCGATCTCAACAATGATGGTCGAGTCGATATTGTGGTCACGAGTGACAATGCCGACCGCTACCGCTTGAATCAGGGCAATGACTTTCTTGGTCGCGCCCAATGGGGCGCGGCGCATACCTTTGATTTGCTAACTGGAAGCGATTCCGAATTCGGCAGCAACAACCTCGTCGCGGATCTCGATCACGATGGTTGGAATGATGTGCTTATTGCAGATGTTGACGTTGACGAGTCGGGTTATGACCGTCGCTTGCATATCTACCACAACTTGGGCGAGCCCGGTGACGAGGGCGGATTCGTAGAGCTGCGCGAGGAACGCCGCAGCGCCGGATCGGGTTGGATCGGGGTCCGCGGTATGCGTGAAGGGGACCTTGGAGCCACCCACGATGTAGCTGTGATGGACATCGACAATGACGGTGACAGCGACATGGTGGTTTCTCGTTTGGACGGGACGGATGCTTGGATCAATCAAACCGACCCGGCGTTCTGCCAAACGGACTTCGGCATGCAGGGTGTCGGTGGCGAGAGCCTCGATATTTGCGGTACGCCGCTGGGTACGGGGGGAAGCGCAACCATGAGTTTGTCGGGCACACCGCCTTTCACTCTTGTTGTATTGCTGCTCTCGACTGAGCCGACAACTTCAAACTTGTTGGGCATCGACACTCTGTCGAATGTCTCCTTCTATCGCGTCCAATTCGCCAACGGCTTGGGCGCCAAGAACATTCCGCTCAACGGCGGCAGCGGCGGCAACTTCACCGTCGAAGCCTACGTTCAGTACTTGGTCTACAACC
>JAJDES010000133.1 GCA_029259675.1 Planctomycetota bacterium | reverse complement strand
AATCCCAAGCGATGTACGCATGGGCATAGTGGTCGCTTATGCCGTTGATGGGGAAGAAGCCTTGGATGCGCTCCAGGCGCCCGGGTTTGTAGCCGGTTTCTTCGCGCAATTCGCGCGCGGCGCCCAGTTCGGGATCCTCATCTGTGTGCAGCCTTCCGGCGGGAACTTCCCAATGCGTTCGACCGTGGGGGTAGCGGTACTGCCAAATCATGAGCACCTCACCCGAAGGCAAAACGGGCACGACGACGACGGCATCGGTGACTTCGAAGACGTGGTAATCCTGCCGTTTGCCACCCGGCAGACGAATCATATCGCGTCGCAGACCGCACCAGGGCGAGTCATAAATGCGCTTGCTCGATTCCAGTGCGAAGGGCGCAAAGGGAGCTGGGTCGGCACTTGCCGCCCCAGCCTGTTGTGCTCCGTCATCATCGGCCGGCTGCGACATCCCTAGGCGTCGGTTCCCGCGTCCGGGCTTTGCGGCCAAAGCTCGCGCCAGTTGGGTCGCTCATCTTGACGGGCTGCGCCGCCGATGTGCTGCAGGAGTTGCGTGGAGACCTGTAAGTTCTCGAAGGCCGTGTCGGATAGGGCACGCCCGCAAGCTTCGACGATTGAGTGGCTGTCGAGCTGCTGGTACTCAAAGACCTGATCGGGGCGGCCGCACTTGCTGAATTTGCGCACGGCCAATGTGATCTGCTTCACGCCGACAATCGATCCGATGTTGTCCATTAAGCCCGCTTCGCCGTCACACACGGCGACGCAGGGCACCCGCCGGCCCGCGATGCTGATCAATCCGGCTTCGCTCTCACCGGCGCCTTGAACGGCGTGCAAGTCGCCGTTGATTCCCAGTCCTTGGCGCAGGTGGCGGTAGTCGGTTTGATCGCCGAGGATTCCGAACAAGAGCTCGGGCGAACTAACGACGTAGATGTTGGCGTAAATGCCCAACTCCAAAAGGACGTCCGCGGCTTCCAGAGCTTCGGTCGCAACCGAGCCCATGACGAAAACGTTGACGACGTTTTCCCCGGGCTCGTAGCCGGAGTAGCCGTCCCAATTCACGAGCGCGTAGCCGCCTTCCAAGCAATCCTGACGCAGGCGCCCCAGCAGCGCGGCATCGTCCATGGTTGCCACGCTGCTCTCGTCGACGGCGTCGCCCCATTCCGCTCCCGCATCCTTGGGTTTGAGGCTTTGTCCGGATGCGAGCTCCGTTTTGGATGCGGCTTGGGTGCGCAGCTTTTCAAGCAAGGTGCGCTGGGGGATGCCGCGCGTCACGGCCCGAATCAAAACTCCGCGGCGACCGTCATTGGAATCTTCCATGTGGCGCTTGATCGCATCCGAAAGGATCCAATCGAGTTCAACGGCGAACAGGGGTTCCCAGGTGATCAGGTTCGGAATCTGAATGTCCGACTTCCAACTGTGTTGGGCACCTTCGGGCGAGAGCGTGATGCCGCTGGGCGTGCCCAGGATGACGAACTCCGCTCCCCAATAGAGGTTGTAGTAGAGCTGGTCGAGTGCGCGCTTAATGAAAAAGTCATACACCGTCATGATCGGGAAGAAGGGGATGCCGGTGTAGTGCCCCATCTTGCCGAAGGCGGCCACCGCGGACATGCAGTTGGCCTCGGCGATCTCAAAGCGAATGTGGCGCGTCCAAGCGTCCGAAGACGTGCCCAAGTCCGGGTGCTTGGCTTTGATGTCCACATCATCCGAATCGGCGTCGGCGGCGGGACCGTAGATGCGTTGATCCATGGTCGGCGCGATGTTCGTACTGGTGCCCACATCCGGTGAAAGCGTCAGCACATAATCCGCCGCCGTCTTCCAACGCACTTCATCATCCGTGAGCGCTCGGTCCTTGGCGCCGGCGATGGCGGGACCGCCGACATCGCTGGTGCCGATGCGCACGAGCTTGGTCGCCAATTGGCCCCACATCCATTGCGTGTGGATGACCGGGAACAGCGATAGATCGACGTCGAGGGTTTCGGGCAAACCGCCGGCATTGCGCATGTTCTCGCGCGCTCGCTCGCGATTGCTCTCGCGCATCCGCAGGTGATCGGAAATGCCGGCGCGGAATTCATCGCGGCGCTGCGCCAAATACTCAGCTTCGGGCGTTCCCTCTTCATACAGTGCAAAGGGATCTTCCGCGCTCAAGCCGGAGCGCTCCAGAATCTCTTGCACTTCCGCCTTGTTCGGCAGCGAGGAGTGGTTGGACGGGTCGGCTTGGCATTTCATGCCCCAACCCTTGAGCGTGTGCGCAACCACCAAGTAGGGCTCGTCGGGCTCGAGCCGACTGTCCTCTAGAGCCTTGACCATTTGTTCAATGTCGTGCCCACCGAGGTCGGTGAAGGCGCGCACGAGCTCATCATCACTGAGCGAATTGACGATCTTCTTGGATGCGGGCACGTGCTTGATGCAATGCTCGCGCATCTCGGCCGGATTGGCGTTGAACAGCAAGTTCTGATACTCGAAGTCGGAAAGACCGCCGTCAAAGAGCTTCTTGATGGAGGCGCCGCCCGGCCGCTTGAACAATTCCTGTCGGAAGGAACCGTGACGCACTTGGATCACCTTCCAGCCGTTGGCGAGGGCTGTGCGCTCGATGCGATCGCAATCTTGGCTGTGCAAACCGCGCTCATTGGGAATGCGCGTGCCGTCCAGGTTTTGACGGTTGTAGTCAATGATCCAGGTCACGTTTCCGAGCAGGCGCTCGGCAACATCGGGCATGCATTCGAGCAGGGAGCCCTCGCGGAATTCGGAATCGCCGATCAGCGACCAAAAGTGTGCGTCCGCGGGAACTTCCAGCTTGTGATCCTTGGCGTAGCGGTGTGCCAGGGCGAGGTAAACCGAAACCACCGGGGGAATGCCGACCGATCCGGAGGGCAGGAATTGGAAGGAGTCGGGGTCGCTGCGGGCGTGGTAGCTCTGGAAAACGTGCTCATCCAGGGGCTCGGGAAACTTGCGCAGGGTGCTCATCAAGGCCTTGCCCTGATCGGGAGTCAGCCAGGTGCCGTCATCGTGCTTGCGAAAGACCTGCATCAGGTGATGGAAGGCGTGATCCATCGGCGATGCGTGGGGCTTGCAGCAGACGTAATCATGCACGTCGCGCGCCACCAGGTGCAGGGCGCCCAGGATGTGCAAGCTGCTGGCGCAGGAGGCGGGGTGCCCACCGGTCTTGGGATCACCGCTTTGCTTTCCGGGGCGATTGTTCGCCTCGTGGATCATCTGCACCATTTGAGCAAAGGCGCGCTGGCAAATATTGGTCAGGATGGTGGGGTCGACGCGTGTCATGAGTTGCGTGCTGGTCATGGCGGTCCTGGGTCGGCGCAAGCGCGATGGGGAAGCCAAAAGCGTGGCGAAGATACCGATCCGCTCAGCTGAGCGGCGCTAGCTTGAGTGTGACGTGGTTTCGAATATCTGGGGTGGAGTGAATGGAATCACGGGCTTTCGAGCCCCCCCGACCGGTGCCGGCGGCTGCGCAGCGCCTGCGATCCCCACTCCATGATCCGCAGTGCGCAAATTGGCGCACAATGGCCGCGCGGATGCAAGGCCCGCCAGCTTGGCTACGGGCTCCAATTGCCGCCCGCCCCGCATTCGAGCTGCAAATCGGCCAAATGATGGGGCGCGGGACCCACTTCCCCATGGTCGGCTCGCCGGTCCGCGGACCCGCTGCTCAAGCCCGGCCGAGGGCGCGCAGGTATTGGGCGCGATAACTTGCAACCATGCTGTCGAAGCTGAAGCGCGAACAAACTTCGGATCGATTGAGCTCACCGAGCTCGAGGCCGCGCTCGGGATTTGCAAGCAAGCTGCGCAGGCCGCCCGCCAAGCGCTCTTCGGCGTCCGTTCCCAAGGGGACCAAAAAGGGCGCTTGTTGTTCGGGCAACATGCTGGGCACATCGCCCACGATGGTGGACACGGCCGGTAAGCCCGCGGACATGGCTTCCAATAGGGCGATCGGCATTTGCTCGGTATCGGAACTAATGGCGAACACATCCATGGCGGAGTAAACCGGTTGCAAGTCCTCCAGGTGACCGGGCATGTGCACGCGCGCCTCGAGCCCCAATTCCGCCCGGAGAGCGATCAGGCGCTCGCGCTCCGCTCCATCTCCAAGGAGCAGCAAGTGCAGTTCGGGGTCCTCGCCAAGCAGGGCGAAGGCGCGCAAAAGTCGAGCGAAGTTTTTTTCCCCGCGCAAGTGTCCGACTGCTCCGACCACTTTGGCGCCCTGGGGCAGATCGAAGCGTGCGCGCATGTCCGAGCGCTCGGCGGGGGTCGGTAGGGGGCCGACCGCGATGCCGTTGGGAATGTAGGTCAGGCGCTCAGCGTCGATTTTCCAAAGACGTTGCGCGATGGCCTGCAAAGTTTGCGAGGGCACGATCAAGCCGCGCGCTTTGGAAAGTGCGAGGCGCCGGGTCCAAATCCTGCGGCGCTTGAATCCGGCTGCTTCGTCGGGCCGAAAACCATCCTCGTGATGCAACACGGGCAATGACATGCTGCGCGCGGCCAGCACGCTTTCGATGGCTCCCCAGTTGTAAGTGAGGATGAGGTCGGGCTCTTCCTTGGCGAACAGGGCCCTCAATTCCTTGAGGATGCGAAAGCCTCCGCGCGCATTGGGTTGAGGCAAAAGCCTCGGTCTGTTGCCTTCCGTGCACAGGTCGGCCGCTTCGGCGTGACCATCCATGGGCAACACCGTGTGCCGAAACTCGCCCGACATGGCGTTGAACAATCCAGCCGTGCGAACCTGCGGTCCACCCGGTGCGAAGGTGGAGAAGACATGCAAAAGGTGCGGCTCTGTTGCGGGGGCGGACATGGGGTCATCAGTCTTGCGAATCGGCACGAGTTAGCAAGGACGGGACCTGCGCTCGAGGGGGGCAATGCGATTCACTTGTCTTGGGACCCAAGGCGATTGCCGTTGTGTCGCAAGCCGGCATCTTCCGAATCCCGGTTGTTGAGTTGCGCTGCGCTCGGCACCGAAGGCCATGCCGAGCTTAGGGCCGAGCTTCAGGCCGAAGGCGCTTTGCGGGTAGCGCGCACGGAATCCGAGTCTCGCTTGGGACTGGGTGCCTCAGGTTCCGGTGCTTGGGGCGGGCTTGGAGTCGGAGCCTCGCCGAAGGCGAGGCTCAGGAACTGGTCCGGATCCTCAACCGGTTTCCAATTCAACTTTTCGCGCGCGGTTCGAGCGGTAAAGGGCGGAAAGAGTTCGCGGCTCTTGAGATCGCGCCAGGAGGGGAAGGGGGCGTCGCGGCGACCGCCGACTTGCTTGACAATCCACTTGCCGATTTCGAGCAATTGGCTGAAGGGCAACTCGCGCGGATGAAAATGCAGATCTCGGCCCGTTTGCTCGCGCATGGCATCCACGAGCTGACGCGCATTGAGCGGCACGCGGGCGCACAAATTGAGTGCTTTGCCGTCCAACTCGGTGCCCACAAACGCGGCCATTTGGACCAACGCGTCGGCCACGTCATCGGCGAGCACCAGGGGCAAGTGGTTGTTGCCGAGGCCCCAGCCGACGCAGTGGTTGTCGCGCACCCAAAGTCCGATGCCCGAGTGCTGCATCGGCGTGCCGTGTCCGAGCACCACGCCCGGGCGAGCAATCACCACCGGCAAGCCCTGTTCGCGGCGCATGTCGAAAAGCAACTCTTCGCAGGCGATTTTGCCCTTGGCGTAGAGCGCGCGACCCTCGGGCTGGGGATCGGGTCGCAGATTGTCCTCCAGCGGCGCTGAGCCCACATCGCGGCCCAAGTAAAGCGCTGCGGTGGAGGAGACATAAACCAAGCGCTCCACTTCAAGTTCGAGGCAGAGTTCGGCCACGGCGCGCGTGCCGCCGATCATACCGCGCTCAAAGTCTTCCCAACGGGAGCCGCCGCCGGTTGCCAGCTGCATCACGACTTTGCAGCCGCGAATGGCATTGCGCAGGGAATCGGTGTCTTCAAGTCGGCCGGTAACCAAACGCAGGCGTCCGCTGTCCGCGCCGGCAACCACCTCCGGCGGCAGGTTGTGACTGCGCCGAACGAGTGCCGTGACAGGCAGGCCCTTTTCAAGCAGCCCGGCGATGACGCGCCGACCAATGAACCCGGTGCCGCCGATGACGAGCACTTCGCCCGCGCGGGTGGGGCCCAATTCGGGCGGCGCCCATTTGGAAGGTAGGAAGGGGGGGATTTGCGCTGCGCAAGTTTCGCACCAACGCAGCACTTCGCGCGCCTCATCGGCGCCGCTCGCGGGTTCGCGCTCCTCGCGCAAAGCCAAGTGAAACGCGGTCATGGAATCGCGCATACCCGCAAAGAAGGCATCTTCGCGTTGAATCAAACCTAGGGTCTGACGCAAGTAATTGGAGAGCACTTTGCGCGCGGTCTTGCGCGTTTCCGATCCGCGCCGCCAGCCCGCCAGGAAGCTGTTCCAAAAGTCGAGCCAGTACGTTTTGCGCTCGCCCTCGCTGGTGTCGTGGAAAAGATCGGCTTGCAAGCTGCCGTCCGTTCCAATGACTTGAATCGTGTTGCGCGTGAAGGCTTGGCCGAAGGCCAGGTAAATCTCAGCTGTACCGCGCTCGGCCTTGGCGGCAATCAACCAGCGGTCGTGGAAGGGGTGCCCGGGAACCAATTCGCGCGTCCCGAGCAAACTGACATCAACCGATTGCACGGCGCCGATCAAATCGACCAGTTGCGCGAAGGGGTGCACGGCTTGTTCGAACAATATGTTGCGCGGCTCGCGAAACATCCAATGCGAAAAGTCACCGGCGTCGAGCTGACGCAGGGGCACACTCAAGGTGACTTGCACATGCTCAACGCGTCCGATTTCACCCGCTTGCAGGCGCCGCTTGATGCGCTTGTACGCCGGGTGATGCAACGAGTTGTGGTTCGCCGAAAGCGGCAATCCCTTTTCCGCTGCGAGTTGACCGAGCTTGGACGCTTCCTCGCTGTCCAAAACCAGGGGCTTCTCGCAAAACACGCCCATTCCCAATTCCAATGCGCGGCGCGCCAATCGAGCGTGCAAATCGGGCGGCAGGCACAGGTGCACGACCTGCACATTCAGATCGACGAGTTCCTCCAAACTGGCCACGGCCTCGGCAACCCCGTGTCGCTTGGCGGCCGAGCGCGCGCGCTCCAGATCGGCATCGCAAATCGCAACAATGGAGACGTCCTTTAAGTCGGCAAGGATGTCGAGGTGAAAATCGGCGATGAACCCCGCACCAACGATTGCGGTTCGAGTCGGTCCAAATATTTGCAACTGAGAGGTGGGCTCCACGAGCGTTGACTACTGCTTGGTTGGGGTGTGGCACGGAACCAAGCGCGTACTTGGTTGCCGCGGATCGCATGCCGACGGGTTATCCGTCAGCGCGTTCTTCGGTGCTGCCTAGGGTGCAGCGGAGCGGGAGT
>JAJDES010000132.1 GCA_029259675.1 Planctomycetota bacterium | reverse complement strand
TCCAAGAACGTGCTCAAACTCGGCTACATTCACCCTGAACGCGAACCCAAGCCGGCCGCGCACATCGACCTGGGGGTGGATGATGCTGCCTTCTTGGCCGCGGTCCACGGGAGCCTCAAGCCGGGCGGATTGTTTGCCATCTACAACATCTACCCGGCGCAAGTTGCGCCCGAGGACGGTTACTTGGCCTGGGCCACGGGGGATTGTCCCTGGCCGAGGGAGCTTGTGGAGCGCGCGGGCTTCGAAGTCTTGGCATTCAATGTCAACGATGACCGCCCGGTGCGCGAAATGGGGCAAAGGCTCGGATGGGACGACCCGCCGCAAAGTATGGATTTGGAAAACAGCCTCTTCGCAACCTACACCATTCTGCGCCGCAAATAACGCAGAGGAGGCGGCCGCGGAGAGACTGTCTTGATGTTGTCAGTGCGATTGCACTGAAGGGTTCAGGATTCCAGGCTGGCGAGGATGCGCCGGTAGGAATCGTACCGAGCGCGCACGAGCCAGCCGCGCTGCACGGCTTCGCGCACGGCACACTGGGGTTCGCTGACGTGTAGGCAATTGCGAAAACGGCACTCGCCAGCTAACTCGGCAAACTCAGGAAAGGAATCGCGCACGCTGTTTTCGTCCATATTCCACAGCCCGAAGGAGCGCACGCCGGGCGTGTCGACGATCCAGGATTTGGCGTCCAAGAACACGAGTTCCGAACTCGTTGTTGTGTGCCGTCCGCGATCGTCAGCGGCGCGTACAGGGGCCACGGCGCGGGTGTAGGCCGGATGAATTGCAGCGAGCAGTGAACTTTTGCCCACACCGCTCTTGCCGACCAGAGCGGCGCGTCTGTCCTGAAGCAACCCGCGCAATGCGTCAGTGCCCTGTCCGCTTTGGGCCGAAAGGGCCAGGGCCCCATGCCCAAGCCGGCGATACACATCCAAGTCGGATTCGACCTTCGAGCGCTCCTCTGCTGAGCTCAAGCGGTCTATCTTGTTGACGCAGATGAGCGCTGCAATCCCACTGCGTTCCAGTGCGATCAGCACACGATCCAATAAGGAAGGAGCGAAGCCATTGCTGCCGGCGGCCAGGACGATCAGACCCAGGTCGATATTGGCTGCGAGTACCAGTTCGCGCTGGCTGTTGGCCGGGTCCGGTCGAAACAACTTGGAGCTGCGCTCCAAAACGGCTTGGAATTGCCAGGGATCCGCAGCGCGCTTGACAACAATGACGCGATCACCGGTGACCACACGCGAGGAGTTGCGCGCTGCACTGGAAAAATCGATCACCAAGTCATGCGTTGGTTGCTGGCCTTCAAGGCCCTCGGCTGCGGTCTGTGCCTGGGCCTCGGGCTCCAGTCGCAGGCGCATGCGAGTGCGTTCCACACCCAGAACCAGCGCTATTGCGCGCTGCGCCCCGGGATCCAATGCGTCTTTGGAAGGCAGCACATTGAGCTCGGGAATGCCTGCTTTGCGGTCGCGAGCATAGGCCGCTTTGCTGCTGGTCATGGAGTCCGTGCCGGCGGGCTCGTCATTCAGGGCGCTCCAATGTTTGGGGCGCGGTTTCTTTTTTTGGCGTTGGTTGCGCCGCTGTTTGCTGTGCTCTCGCAGCCGTTGCTCTTCCTCTCTACTGCGGGAATTCTTGCTTTGTCGTTCGTAGGATTTGCGAATACGACCCTTGGGATCTTCGTTCACTGGAATAATTGTTTCGATGCCTCATGTGCCTGGATGTGCCAATGGCGTCGCCTCTCTGGGGACGCGGACAGAGCTCATGGGCGCTACTTGGGGCACCAGAGTGCGCGGGGGGAGCGCGATTCCAGACGGAACGTCGGGCTTCGGCCTCCAATGCGCGCAGTGGGGCAACCGGCAGTTTGAAAGGACCCTCCCCGGTCGGTGTTCCGTGCGGGGTTTGGGCGCGCAGGTCCTCAAAGTGCAAGCAGACGGGTAGCGCTGAGCGATTCAAGTCGCTTCCTCCGCGCTCCACAGATCGGGGCCACGTCTCTCTTGAGATTGTGGCTTACCGGGCGACTCAAGCTCGCTCGGTTTTAGGTCTTGGACCTAGCTTCGAGTCTGCGGACGGGAGGAGCAGCTGAGCACAATGGCCAGATCGTCAAGGAATCGTTGGCGGCTCATAGAGCACTCCTTTCCGTCGGGATCAAATCGCGTTCCAGGGGCGAGTCGATCGAATGGTTGATTGAGTTGGGGGCTGCCCAAAAAACTCTTCAGCGCGCTGGGCATGCTAGCTCACCGAGAAGAAATTGTGTCGTCCCGACAGAGGATTCTCCAGGGAATCGGTGTAGGGATTTTTGGCGGAAGCCCCATTCGAGGGCTGTCCCATGGCGTCGGCATTGGGTTCAATGGACGCATGGGATCCGAGGTGGATCGTTTGGAGCGCTGCCTGTCGCGTGCCGAGGGGAAAATCGAAGCCCTGGAGCTGGACGCGGAGCGTTGCCATCACCAATTGGACGAGTATGGCGTTCCGCGCCAGAGCCCCGCGGATTCGCGTTTGGAACTCAGCCTTTGTGGGCGCTTGGAATTGTTCCTGGAAGACTTGGAACGGAGCCGCTCACACAATGAGGATTCGTCCGAAGAGTAGGACGGCTTCAAGCGGCGCCCGCTGATCGACGTGCGAAAGTTTCTCAGTCCGCGTCGATGGCACCTGCGTCGGTGGGGGCAATGCGAACATCGCCGTTGTAATCGAGGGGTGTCGTGAAGATACCGTTGCCGTTGCCGGATCCCGGTATGGCTCCGCTTTGGAGTGGGGTGACATTGGTCGTGCTGCCGTCGTAACTGGCGCCGGCAAAATCGGACAAGCCCGATCCCTGGCTGAAGCCCTGGTTCTTACCGATCACGGCACCGACAACGAGATTGCCCTGGACGCTGACTCCGTTCGCGCCGCCGTTGAAGATAATGGCACTGCCGGTTTCGCTGTAGCAGATGTTGTTCGCGAAGACCATGCCGGGCTTGCCGTCCCAATCGTTGACGCGCACGGCGGTTTTGCTGTTGAGCACCGTGTTGTGGATGAATACCAAATCCGTCACGGTGCCCTGGTGATTGGCGCTAAAGAAGCCGTGTTGGCCGCCAATCAAAATGTTGTTGCGCACGACGGCTTCGCCTTGCACTTGCATGACATTGTCGAGCGCGTTCCAGCACAGGTTGCGTTCGATGATGTTGAATGCATTGCCGTCGGTTCCATAGGCAAGGATGCTCGGGTATTTAGTGTCGTGGACGATATTCTCGGCCACGAGGCAGCCATAGGAGCCTTGCTTGATTTCGATCCCGTCTCCCTGGGAGCTATTGGTCGTGTCGTAGACGTGGTTTTGGGCCACGGTCACGTAGGCGGCGACGGGGTTGCTGTTGTTGCCGCCGATATAAAAGCCCTCGCCGGTGCCGCCGGTTGAGTGCACTTCATTGCGCGTGAACCACAGGTACTCCGTTGCCACGGTGTTGGCCGTGATGGCGTTCTCTTGGCAGTCGTGCACATGGCACCGATCGACCCACACGTTTTTGCAGTTGAACAGCCGCATGGCTTGACTGCCTCCGACGACTTCGATGTCCCGCAGCGCGAGGTAGCGCGTCGGTCCGCCCGAACCGATGTTGATCGTGTTCTGTCCGGCATCGGACCTGGTGATCGTGACGTTGGCTCCATCTGCCGCTTGAATCCAAATCGGATTGGAAGCGGTTCCAACTACCTGAATGTCGAAGAGCGAGTCGATCGTGTATGTGCCCGATCCGATTGACAATTCATCGCCGGCGACCAAGCCTGCGATTACGGATTTGAGCGCGTTGCCGTTTTGCTTGGAGGTTTGACCCGGGTTGTAGGCAAAGCTCAGTTGGCGCAGGGGGGTGACCGTGTGCCAGGGTGGGAAGTATTGGGTCTCGTCGCTGGCGTCCACCGAAACGGCGAATTCGGGGCTGGCTGTTCCCAAGCCATTGGCGTCGACGGATGTGACGACGCCGTGAAATGTGAAACCACCGGCAAGTCCGGTGATGATGGCCGGTGGTGTGGTCACGTACTCGTAGGGAGTCTGCCCCGGAACGACCCCGGCGTTTTGCGAGTAGTGCAATCGGTATCCGGTGGCTCCCGGAACAGGCGTCCAATCAATGATTACGGCGCCATTGGCACTGATGGAGTTGATGTCGGCCGGTGGTGGAGGTCCGACTCCAGGGGCCGAACCGAGCGCGGGGCCACCTGAAGATCCTCCACCGCCGCAGGCGCACAGACCCAGCGCGAGTACCGCTACGCAGCCTCGACTGCGGCGGACAAGTGTGCGGCCCCAAAACGGCCGGGCCCTCTTCGCCGCGTCCAAGCCCGCAGCTGAATCAGACTTCTTCCCCAATTGCATGATGACATCCCCAGCCCGACTTCCCAGCGGACTCTTGAAACACGGCTCCCAGGCGCTTTTGCGCCTCG
>JAJDES010000131.1 GCA_029259675.1 Planctomycetota bacterium | reverse complement strand
GCGCAAGCCCTACGCGCGCC
Source organism: Planctomycetota bacterium (assembly GCA_029259675.1). Taxonomy (GTDB): domain Bacteria; phylum Planctomycetota; class UBA1135; order UBA1135; genus JAJDES01. The sequence goes on along the minus strand of JAJDES010000131.1, from coordinate 6,365 downwards.
AAATCCTGTTCAAGATGATTGCCCGCCTGCTGGCCGCTCGGCAGGAAAAGGACTAGGCGGAGCCGCAATTTCAGGCCCCCCAGGGGTTGGTCGCTTGGTCCGTGCGGGGGCCGGGCTGTTTGGGCGATGGGAGAGACCCCGGCCTGGAGTCGATCGATTCGGGCAGCCGGGGCACCGGAATCGGCACTTGGGTGGGCGTTGTTGTGGCTTCGAGCGCAGCTGCGAAGCGGATTGCGGACCCGGCTTTCCGCCCGAATGGGGTCGTTTTCGAGTCGCGAACGGCACGGGTGGCCAAGTTTCAGAGAGCCGTGGCGCGAAAGAAGATGCCAAAGATTCGTCAAGGCGCTTTTCGGCCCGCCACTTGGCCCGTTAAATGGTCGCCCCTCGCAGCGGAACTTTTGGAAGCGCAGGAGCCGGGTCCCACTGGAACCCGTGCCGGAGGCTGGAACCCACGGGCCCGGGCTCGCGCGGGCTCGGCCTTCGCGTTGCGCTTGCCCTAGACTCCCGCCCTCACACCTTGGTCCGTAGCGGGCCGACACCGACCTCGAACGAGACCACCCTCAGATAGCCCTAGACCGTGGGCCCCGCCAAGGGGCCTCAGCCAGGCGCGCATACATATGGATTGGGAAAAGATCAGCGACAAGTTTCAAGCCTTCGGCGAGAACCTTGGTAGCGGCGTTAGACGACTCTTCGGGTCCCAGACCGAGCGCATGGTGCGCCGTTTGGAGCCCATCGTTTCTGAGGTAAATGCCCTCGAGTCCTGGGCTCAGGGTTTGTCCAGCCAGGAGATCAAGGACGAGACCGCCGCCATCGCCAAGGGCGTGCAGGCCGGTGAGATCGAGCTGGACAAGGTCTTGCCCAAGGTTTTCGCCATGGTGCGCGAAGCTTCGGTGCGCACCCTGGGCTTGCGCCACTTCGATGTGCAGCTCGTGGGCGGCATCATTCTGCACCAGGGTTCGATCGCAGAGATGATGACGGGCGAGGGCAAGACGCTGGTGGCGACCTTGCCGCTGGTGCTCAACGCACTTACGGGGCGCGGGGTTTTCCTCGTTACCGTCAACGATTACTTGGCCCGCCGCGACTCGCAGTGGATGACGCCGGTGTTCGAGTACATGGGGCTTTCCTGCGGTGCGGTGCAAGCCAACATGTCGCCCCAGGAGCGCAAAGAGGTTTACGACTGCGACATCGTCTACGGCACGAACAACGAGTTCGGCTTCGACTACCTGCGCGACAACATGAAGACGCGTTTGGAGGACCAAGTCCAAACCGATCTTTACTTCGCCATCATTGACGAAGTGGACTCGATCTTGATCGACGAGGCGCGCACGCCCTTGATCATTTCCGGTCCCGTGGAGCAGATGGCCGACAAGTACCTGTTGGCCGATCAGGTGGCGCGCAAGCTCGTGCGCGATGAGCACTACGAAGTGAAGGAAAAGGAACGCCAGGTTTCTTTGCTGGAAGCGGGTATCGAGGCGGCGGAAGAGATTGTCGGGGTGGACTCCTTCTACACGGAGGGCAACACCGATTGGCCGCACTACATCGAGAACTCCCTGCGCGCCCACGAGATTTACGAGAAGGACAAAGAGTACGTGGTCGAGCCCGGTAATCAGGGGCCCGAAATCGTCATCGTCGATGAGTTCACCGGTCGCAAGATGCACGGTCGGCGTTGGTCCGACGGTTTGCACCAAGCTGTCGAAACCAAGGAAGGTTTGAAGATCCGCGAGGAGAATCAGACCATGGCGACGATCACCTTCCAGAACTACTTCCGTCTGTACGACAAGCTCTCGGGCATGACGGGAACGGCGATCACGGAGGCCGGCGAATTCTTCTCCACCTACGGCATCAACGTGTTGCAGGTTCCGACCAACTTGCCGCTCGGGCGCGAGGACGCGACCGATGTCGTCTACCGCACGGAGAAGGAGAAGTGGAAGGCCATCGTCGACGAAATCGGCGAGTGCCAAAAGGGTGGGCAGCCGGTGTTGGTCGGTACCACCTCGATCGAAACATCGGAGAAGCTCTCCGGCATGTTGAATCGCGCGGGCGTTACGCACGCGGTGCTCAACGCCAAACAACACGAACGCGAGGCAAGCGTCGTGGCTTTGGCCGGTGAAGAGGGCGTCGTGACCGTTGCCACCAACATGGCGGGCCGCGGAACCGACATTCGCCTGGGTGGAAACTTTGAGTATCGCCTGGCGCTGGCACTTGAGGAAGCCGGCCTTGTGGAAGGCGACGAGGATCACCTGGAGGAAATCCAAGTCATTCGCGAAGCCGTGCGCAAGAAGTGCGACGAGGATGAGGCGCGGGTGAAAGAGCTCGGCGGCTTGTACGTGCTCGGCACCGAACGCCACGAGGCGCGCCGCATCGACAACCAGTTGCGCGGTCGCTCCGGTCGTCAGGGCGACCCCGGCGTCTCACGCTTCTTCCTGTCGCTGCAGGACGATTTGATGCGCCGCTTCTATCGCGATTGGGTCACCAACTTCATGGAGAAGTTGGGCATGACCGAAGGTCAAGCGATCGAATCGGCGATGGTGACGCGCGCGATCAAGAAAGCGCAGAAGAAGGTTGAGGACTATCACTTCGAGATGCGCAAGAGCTTGCTCGAGTACGACGAGGTGATGGACGAGCAGCGCAAGACCATTTACGGCGTGCGGCAGGAAGTGCTGGAGGGCGTCGGTCTGCAGGAGCGCATTGAGGAAATGCTGCGCTCGAGTGCCGAACGCATGACCGAAAGCTTCATTGAAGACGGCGAGGGCTACGCGGGCTGGTTCCAGCGCGATTTCGGTTTCGAATTGGATCGTGAACTTGCCGATCGTGCCGTGGCCGCGGAGGATGCGGATATTGAGCCGGTGATCGAGAAGATCATGGAGCGTTACGCGGAGCGCCGCGAGGAATTGACGGACGAGTTGATGCAGATGGTCGAGCGCACGATCTTGCTCAACACGATCGATTCCAAGTGGAAAGATCACCTGCACGCGATCGACTCACTCAAGGCCGGCATCGGTCTGCGCGGCTATGCTCAAAAGGATCCGAAGAACGAGTACAAAGCGGAGGGCTTCCAACTCTTCCAGCGCTTGCTCGAATCGGTTGCGAACGAAGTGGCCAGCCTGATCCTGCGCGTTCAGGTCACGCGTCCCGGCGAGGGACCGGACTCCAGCTTCCAACAGCCGAAGCAAGTCTTCAAAGGCGGCGCGCCGGGGCAAGCGGGATCCGCCCAAGGACGTCCCGCGGGGGCTGCCCAACCGCGACGAGTCGCCGCTTCACACGCCTTTGACGCGGCTCGCTACAAAGCGGCTATGCAACAACGCCAGCAGGCAGCGTTGGAAGCGCAAAAAGCCAAGCAAGGCGAAGCCGGACCCGAAAAGAAAAAGGCCGAACAGGATGTTCCGGTTGTCGGTCGCAACGAGCCCTGTCCCTGCGGCAGTGGCAAAAAGTACAAGAAGTGCCACGGGGCCAAGTAGAGCTTCGCTTTGCTAGCCGGCCGCGCCCGCTGCAAGGGCGGGGCGCGCAGGCCGCAATGCAGTGGAGTTCCCAAGCAAGTCCGTTGCGCCCGCGCTCCGCGCTGATTTCAGCACGGGAGTTGGGCGGGAATCGGAACGGACTTCCATCCCAGTCAGCCAACCACCAAGCCGCAACTCGCTCCAACCCATAGCGCACCTCTCGTGATACCCGAGCCGATTCGCGCGGATCCCAATCCGGGTTTTATGCGGGCGCTGCTGCACGCGCTTTATGACTTGGCTTGGATCGTGGCGGCAATCCTGGGCCTGCCGTGGTTGTTGTGGCGCAGTTTGCGCGACAAGGGCTTCGGACGCATGGTGCTGGAGCGCGCGGGCTTCGGCCTAGCTCCCATCCCGCGCGGTCAAGCGCCCACGCGGATTTTGGTGCACGGGGTTTCGGTGGGGGAGGTCAAGGGAGCTTCGCCCCTGGTGCGCGCCCTACTCGAGCACGAGAGCGAGTTCGACGTCGTAATCAGCACGACGACCAACACGGGCATGGAGGTGGCGCGCCAGATTTTTCCCAAGCTGAAGGTCGTTCGCTTTCCGGCCGACATCTCAGCCCTCGTGCGGCGCTTTCTCAGGTGCGTGCAAGCGGACTGCATCGTGCTGCTCGAGCTGGAAATTTGGCCCAATTTCCTGCGCGAGGCGGGCCGCGCCGGAATCCCCGTTGCGGTCGTAAACGGACGCATCACGACGCGCAGCTACAGTCAATACCGCTTCTTTCGGCAGACCATGCCGCAGTTCAACCGCATCTCGCTCTACTGCGTGCAACGGGACCAATACGCCGCGCGCTTCCGCGCCTTGCAGGTGGAGGCCAGTCGCGTCGTGGTCACGGGCAACATCAAAGCCGACGGATTGGAAGTGGGCAGCGTGGACCCGGGGCCGGAATTGCGGCGCTTGTTGGGTCCCGCGAACGACCAAAAAGTCGTCGTCTTCGGCAGCACCCACGAACCCGAGGAGCGCCTGGCCCTTGAAGCCTGGGCCGGCTCCGGACGCAGCTACAGGCTCGTGCTCGTGCCCCGTCACCCCAATCGCGCCAATGAACTGATGCGCTCGCTCTCGGCCGAGTTCGGACCGCTGCAGCGCATGACCAGCTTGCGCGCGGGCGAGACGGAGCCGAATCCCGATTTGCCAGTGCTGATCGACACGATCGGCGAATTGGAGGCGATTTACGCCCTGGCTGATTTGGTTTTCGTGGGCGGCAGCCTGCTGGAGCACGGCGGCCAAAATATGCTCGAGCCCGCTGCCCAGGGGCGCCCCGTGATCTTTGGCCCGCACATTGACAACTTCCGCGACGAGGCCGGACTGTTGTTGGCGGCCGGCGCCTGCCAGCAGATCAAGGGCGCCGGCGAATTGCAGGCCAGTATCGAGGGGTTGATCAAAAACGAAGCTTTGCGAGCGGAGATGTCCCGCGCAGGCCTGGGGGCGGTCGAAGCCCAAAAAGGCGCCACGGCACAGACTTTGGCGGCCCTGCGCGAGCGCTGCTTGGCGCGCTAATGCGGCCCAAACGGCGCTCGACGCGGAGGGGGGCCTGGGAGCTGCCGGGATGGGGCGGGTGCAAGGAGTGCGGCGAAAAGGCTCCCGAGGCCAGCTGGCCGGTACAAGTCGTACGCCGCGCCATTCGAGAGCGTGGCCCACTGCGTAGTTTTGGGTAGAGTATGCGGCCGCAAAGCGCTGCTCAGGTCCCACGGGGCCAAAAGCGCCCGGCGACATTTGCTGGATGCCCCAACGCAAACGGCGCACGCAACGGCCTCCCGGCAGGCCCGCTGTGTGTGTTGAAAGACGCTGGGAGCCCTCTCCTTCACGATTCCCAATTCCTCGCAGCCCCGCGGGGCTAATCATTCCCCAAGCGAAATGGCCAGACGACTGTTCACCTCCGAGTCCGTCTCGATGGGTCACCCCGATAAGGTGGCCGACCAGATTTCCGACGCCGTGCTCGACGCCTGCTTGGAGCAGGATCCCAATAGCCGCGTTGCCTGCGAGACGATGGTCACGACCGGATTGTGCGTGATCGCAGGTGAAATCACGACGAGCGCCGTGATCGACTACCAAGGTCTGGCGCGCGCAACGATCAACCGCATCGGCTACGACAACGACAATTTCGGCATCAACGGCCACACCTGCGCCGTGATGGTGACGGTCGACAAGCAGTCGCCCGACATCAGTCAAGGTGTGAGCGAAGGCGAAGGCCTGCACGCCGAGCAAGGCGCCGGTGACCAGGGACTCATGTTCGGCTTCGCCTGCAACGAGACGGAAGTGCTGATGCCCTTCCCGATCCACTACTCGCACCGCCTGGTCGAGAAAATGGCCGAGCTGCGACAAAGCGGCGAGCTCGCCTGGGCGCGCCCCGACTGCAAGAGTCAACTCACCGTTGAGTACGAGGGCAACAAGCCCGTGCGCGTGCACACCGTTGTGATCTCAAGTCAGCACGATCCGGACATTGCCCACGACAAGTTGGTCAAGGACGTGATCGACAAGTGCATCCGCAAGGTCATCCCGGCCGAGCTATTGGACGCCGACACCATCTTTCACATCAACCCGACCGGCAAGTTTGTGCTCGGCGGACCCCACGGCGATTGCGGCTTGACCGGTCGCAAGATCATCGTCGACACCTACGGCGGCATGGGCCGTCACGGTGGGGGCGCGTTCTCCGGCAAGGACGCCAGTAAGGTCGATCGCTCGGCCGCTTACGCCGCCCGCTGGGTTGCGAAGAACATCGTTGCCGCCGGCTTGGCGGAGCGTTGTGAAGTGCAACTCTCCTACGCCATCGGCGTGGCCAAGCCGCTCTCGATTCGAGTGGATACCTTCGGCACCGGCACCGTTGACGAAGACAGCTTGACCGAAGCCGTCGAGTCGGTCTTCGACCTGAGC
>JAJDES010000014.1 GCA_029259675.1 Planctomycetota bacterium | reverse complement strand
GTCGGTGTGGCAAACGCCGCAGGCCGCAAGCCGCACGAGTACTTCGCCGCGTTTCGGGGCGGCCAAGTCGAGTTCCTGAACGACGAGTGGTTGACCGAAGCTTTCCAGTACAGCTGCTCGAATCTTCAATGCGAAACTCCGTCCAAATTGGTTTGAGTGGGAGGGTCTTGCTGGGCGCGAATGGCCGGCTTGGTTGCGCACTCATTCTAGGCCCACATCGAGGGCTCTGGCGACATGCAAGTCCGAAGGCGTTCGATGTGGATCCCGCAGTGCGAAACGGGTGTTTCGATTCAACTTTGTGCTAGGCAGCGGTTTTTCAATCGAATTCGCCGTTCCGCTCCAGGCGGCGCAGTGCGGGTAGGCAGACAAGCACGCAAAGGATTTCCGCCAGGCCGGCGACGACGAAAGCGAAGGGGTAGCCACCGATTTGGCTGAGGGCGCCGGCCGCGATGGGGCCCAGTAGAAATCCCAAGGAGCCCGCTGAATGGAAGCCGCCCATGGCGGTGGCGCGCAAGTCTTGTCCGCACAATTCGGTCACCAGGACCAAACTGGGCACAAACATGACGCTCGACGTAAGTCCGAGCCAAAGCAGTAGCGGCATCAACCACGCGGGGTTCACGATTCCGACTAAGGTGGCCCCCAAGCCGTACAGGACAGAGCCGCCGGCCAGGAACCAGGAGCGCGGAAAGCGGTCGGCGGCTTTCCCGACCGGATAGCAAAAGAGCGCAAAGGGTAAGAGAAAGGCCGCCAACAAAAACCCGATGCGACCGGGCGGGTAGCCGTGAACATTGGCGAGATAGAGTGGAAAGCAGGAAACAAAGAAGCCCACCGTAAAGCGGTCGACGAAGGCGAAGCTGTAGGGGATGAGTAGCTTGCTTCGGCCAGTCAGCAATTGCCATGTGCCGCAGGCGTCTGCAGGCTTGTTCTTTTGTGGGAAATCGCGCAGCAGCAAGCAAGACAGCAAGGCCGCCACTAAGGCCAAGGCTGCTCCCACGAGTAACGGCAAACTTGGATCCACGTTGCCCAGCGCTCCGCCCAAGGGAGGGCCGCAGGCAACTCCGAGGGTTAATGCGGTTCCTATAACTCCCATAGTGCGCCCGCTGCCTCGCACGCGCGCCAAGTCAGCGGAGAGGGCCATTATTATGGACAGTGCGAAGATATGGGCTGCACCTTCGAGGAGCCGCAATCCTAAAGCCGCGCCGTACTGCGTAGATTTGTCAATTGCGAACAGCAAGAGCCCATCGCTAAGCAGTGCCGTCGTAATCAACCAACGTCTGCGTCCCAATCGATCGGATAGGAGTCCCGCCAAGGGAGCGGCTATGAGCGCACCCAACATATTGACGCTCATGAAGAGCGAAGCGGAAAAATCGCTCAACTCCCAGCGCGTTTGAATCAATGCACCTAGCACTGGCACGACCAGGGTCACCGGCAAGACGCAAAGGAAGACGCACACGGCTTGGGCCATGACAGTGCCCGCTCCCGGCTTCGGGTTTGCCTGACTGTGAGCGCTGAACTTTGGAATTTGAGCAACCAAGGTGGTCGATGACGTGTTCAAGCAAAAAGCTTCCAAGCGAGAAGCTGCTCACGGCACTTAGGAGCCGGCAGCGCCGGTTGCATTTCGGTAGGGAGGCCTATGCTTCGCTACCGGTCTTCAGGTTTCAAGCTGCGAATGAAACTCCGAGTTTGGGCGGCGCCGAAAAAAACCGCATGAAACGCAAAGAGCGGAATTCGGCGCGACTCCCGGTTGGGTGCGACCAAACTCCGCTCCGTACAAAAATCGAATGCGAGCAGCGTGCAATGCCGCGGGCTAAAGGCCCGCGCTCGCAGGTCAGTACATGCTAGCGTCCGTAGACGTGAATGATGTCCTGACCCCAGATGCCGAGGATGTTTAGAATGTTTAGATCGGCGTAATAAATCTCCTGCATGCCGTGTCGAGCGGCAATGTCACCTAAGCCATTGCTGTCCCAATCGATATTGACATAGAAGGAAAAATGTTTGACGTCACCTTCGTCCGAAGCCATCGACGGCTGAACCGGCGTGGCGTTCATGTTCACGTCGAGCGGGACGGTGTAGTTGTGGTAAATCGTGCAGCTCGAAAGGCCGCCGGCCATCAGGATGGCGGAGCCCAGCAAGTTGCGAATCTTATGGCCAAGCATGGGAGCGCCCTAGTCGCCGTAAACGATGGTGCGCTGGCGGTAGTAGAGGCCGCCGAGGATGCTCAGGATTTCCCTGTCCATGTGAGTGAGGTTTGTGAGTCCTCCGTCAGTGGCGGCGGCTTGGGTGCCCGCGTCGCCCCAGGCCACGGCCCAGAGCACGGAGTTGAATTCCGACTGACCCTGCTTGGATCCAAGCTTGGTGTTATTCAGGTCGGTGTCCAAGGGGACCGTGACGTGCGTGTAGACGCAACTCGGCAGGAGCATCAACCCGAGAGCGAGGCCCAAGGAGGCGAATCGGCGCTTGGCGAACATGGTGGCTTTCCTTGCAAAGAAGAACTGGAAGAGTCTCGCCAGGGCCCGCTGGGAGCTCGGTGAGCGAGATGAATGCCTCGAACCCTAGAACCGCGGGTGTCCGCTCGCAAGTGATAGGACCGGGGTCCCGCCGCGGGCATGGACCGGACAGCCTCCCTCGGATACGGAAATAGATTCCGCTTAAGCAGCCGCAGGTGGATGAGGGGACTTGCTAACTGCCTTTGTGACAGAACCCAATGCTGCGCATTCCCCCCGGTTCGATGGAACCGGGGCCCCGGTCCCATGCCGAGATGCACTGCAGTCATATTTGAGTCGCGCGGAGCGCTTTGCCGACAGGGGGTGGGTTGTCCCCGCTCCAGCGGTGACCTCCCTACGCAGCTACACCCAACCAAGACTGCAGCTCCGGCCCCGCCTATTCGAGCTCGCGCACGCTATGGCCAAGATCGACGCCCTATTCAAGAAGATGATCGTGCTGGACGCCTCCGACCTGCACCTCACATCCGGTCGCACACCCATGTTCCGCGTAGACGGAGATATGGTTGAAGTTGAGAACATGCCCGTGATCAGTGATGAGCAGATGATTCAGGTTCTGCTCGAAATCGCGCCGGAGGGCAATGTCAAAGAGTTTGAGTCGGACAACGACACGGACTTCGCCTACGAGCTCGAAGGTGTGGCTCGCTTTCGCTGCAACCTTTTTCGCGATCACCGCGGCGCAGGCGGCGTATTCCGTGTGATCCCCTCGAAGATCTTGACCGCGGAGCAGTTGAATCTGCCCCAGGCCTGCCTGGACATGTGCTACCTGTCCAAGGGGCTTGTGGTGGTGACCGGACCCACGGGTAGCGGTAAGTC
>JAJDES010000130.1 GCA_029259675.1 Planctomycetota bacterium | reverse complement strand
CGTGCTGTGCGCTGTGTGGGGAGCGATTGCTTCCGGGCAAGGTGCGGGGGATACAACGGACCTCTTTGCTGCGACCTTTGACCAGCATTGGGAATCCTTGCGCGATGAGTATCCGTACTTCGAGCTGTACGGAGTTGATTGGGAGGCGGAGCGTGCGGAGCATCGGCCGCTGGCGGTTGCCGCAGCCAATCCGACGGAATTCGCCTGGGAAATCGCGCGCATGTTGATCGCCCTGCCCGATCCGCATGTTTCCTTCATCCCAGCAATCGACACGATGAAGGATCATTGGTCCATTCCAGAGGTCGAAACGAGAATGATTGGGCGGCGGCCCTATGTGGTGACTTGGCCCGCGGGCGTCAAGGCGTCCTTGCCCAAGGCCTATGCGGATGATGAGCGCGCCTACCCGGAGATTGTCGGAGTGCGCGGGGAGTTGCCCCAGGGCACCGCGGACATACTCGTGGCCGGACCCCTGGGAACGAGCTTTGACATTCGCTTGCGTTGGCCCGATGGAAGTGAAACCGATCTCGAGTTGCAGCGGCCTGTGGAATCCAACCTGCCACCGGAAAAGACTCACTTTGGCGAGCGTTGGCTGGTGACGGGTCGAGTCGGGTCGATTGGCTACATGCGCATCAAGACCTTCGATCCAAAGATTGCAACCCTGGGGCCGGACGGAAAGATGACGACCATGCTGCGTGACGCCCTGCGCGAATTAAGGGACACGCAGGGTTTGATTCTGGATTTCCAAAGCAACGGCGGCGGGATGGTGGCGGCCTCGGATCCCTTCCTCGGCAATCTAGTGAAGAAGACGATCAGTTACCGGTGGGGCAATGCGGATGGCCGCAAGCGCGTGATTCGACCGCGCTCGCCCCGATACAAGGGCGAGATCATCGCCATTGTTGACGAGCGTAGCGCGAGCGGTGGCGAGTGGGCCGCTCGCATTCTGCGCGACGCCGGCCGTGCGAAGGTGGTCGGGGGTCGAACCGTCGGTGCGGAAGCCGCGGTGCACCGATCGGAAGGCCCCGATGGCTCCGTCGTGGCCTACAGCGCTTGGCCCATGATCGAGCCGGGCATCAAGCCCTTCCAGTCAGCCGGGATCGAACTGGATTATTCCCTGCCGCTGACGATAGAGGAGCTTCGCACACACGGCCTGAAGGAAGCCTTGGTACGAGTGCGGCGCGCAAGATTCGGCAAGGCGCTTGAGCTTTTGAATGCGCCCGCGAGTGACTTGGATGCGCTCATGGAAATGGCCGACGCGGCGGATTTGTAAGCAGAAGCGCAAATGTGAAAGGCACGGGTGTTTCCCTCGGATTAAGGTGTGCGCTACCTATGAAGCGAGGATCAATGCAACGGCTCGTGTGGCAATCGGAGTGCCTTGAACCTGCTTGCGCCCTTCAGAAAGCAGGCATGCTTCAGTTAGCCTAGAATGCTGCCAGCAAGGAGAGATAGGGTGCGCATGCATCTGGCAACTAATGCTGCCTACCTAACTATGTCGCACTAGGAATCTGTTGCAGCTTGCAATTACTAGATATGTCCATACGTGCCTGCATGGATCCCAACACCGGAATGGCTGCTTCGATGCTGCCGAGAATCGGAATGGTCGTCCCGGGTGTTCTTGCGTTTGCAGTCCCGGTTGCCTAGTTGTTTATCTCTTGGCGTCCAAACGATAGCGCGTAAAGACTGGCCTCAAGTCTGCCAAGGAAGCGGGGCCATGGGGCGAATGGTCGCTTAGGTGGAGATCGAGAATGTGCCGTTTACATGCTATTCTAAAGTGAAGCTGGAGAGTTCATGACTCAGCAAGCCAACGGTCATTGGTACCTTTTGCAGTCGTAAAGGGTTGTTCAGCAGAGATCGGAGCTGCTGGGTTAGAGCGAAAACCTATATTCCATTCAGGCTCGCATTGAGCTAGCGCGAAGAACCGAAACAAGGAGCTAGGGCATGAACCCCTTTCAACACGTGGACTTGAGGGTGAATAACCTCGAAGAAGCCTGGTCGTTTTATTCGAGGCTGCTCCCGTCACTTGGTTTTGAAGAGGGTTGGCGAGGGGATGACTTTTCGGGATTCAATGCCAAAGGCGAACTCCCGAACAGGGCGTGGTTCGGTTTCACCGAGGACAAGAGTCATTGTGCGAACACCAATCGCATTTCATTTTGGGCTGAGACGCGCGCGGGTGTAGATGACATCGCATTGCTGCTCAAAAAGATAAGTGCACGTAGCATTAGCGGACCGAGGGAGTGTCCTGAGTACAGCAAATCCTACTACGCCGTATTTTTCGAAGACCCCTTCGGCAATTGTCTAGAGGTTTGCCACCGTGTGGATTAGCGCTGCACGGCAAGCCGATGGCCGGCGCCCATGGGCATCGGCCCAGGCCTGTGACCAACTGGGAACTGAATGCTCAAGAGACACTCGCCTTCGAGTGCCGCTTGCCGATTCCGAATTTGGCGCCTCACTGTCCAGTTTCGGATGTCCAGCTTCGCAATGGACCCGCGCCTAACCGGGATTTATGGGAATCGGATGCTGCCCGCATGTGGCTCAAGGAACGGTCAAGGCAATACTGAACTCCTTGCTCAGTGCCGGTCAAAGGGGTGGGAGCAGCGGGTGGATGTTCGTTGAGCGGAGCGTGGAAGAGCGCTGGTAGTGATCTTCTGTTGAGTCAAGCTGGAGGGGTCAGGAATCAGCAAGTGTCTGACAGTCGAAAGTTGTTGTGCTACCAGGACGCTTGGTGCAGCCGATCGGGGTGGTTCGTTTTTTTGTGTTTGATTCAGCCGCCAAGAACTGCGGCTAATTCAGAAACTTAGAAGCAGACTCCCGTTCAAGTATTTTGCGCACCATGATCAGCATGGGCTTGTTTGCAGCGGGATGCATAATCCGGAACATCAGAGCGCGCGGGCTTTCGGGGTCGTGCTGGATCCCAAGCAAGCTCGGGAGGATAGGCATCCTATAGCAAGATGGTGGGGGCAATGGTTTAGGACGCGCTTGGTGAATTCGGAGTCAAGCTCGGTTCGGCACCTGAAAAGGTCATCATGTAAAAGTGCCGAGCCTGCACGGATGCAACGAAGAAGACTCTAGGTTTTGCCAGGAGTGCGGAGCTGAGCTATAGGGCTCAGCTTTGCTCGCTCACAGTTCTTCGATCACTTCCGCAATGACATCGGTATCGATGTCAATCTCGATTTCCAGTCGGCTGCCCGTCATGCTTGCTTCGGTTCCATCAATGATGGCTTGGGCAAGGTCCAGGTATTCGGGGGGGACGGCTTGTTCCAAGATTTCGGGATTGGACTGCGCGAAGGGGAGGGCGGTAACGAATGCCTCGGCTTGTTCCATTTGCTCGGAAGGGACATCAAAGGCCATATTCCAGAGGATGAAACTGTCGAGGCATAGGTCGGATTCGAACTCGACGCCTTCTACGGAGCCTTCCATGTCAAACACCAGGCTCTTGCGCAGGTCCTTTTTGTCGACTGCGGCCGCATCCTGGAAATCACTTAGCAGTTCAGCGAGGGAGTCGCGCGTTGCGAGTCGGGGGTCGTCGCTCTCCGCGGTTCGAATGGATAATAAAAGGCCGCCCTCCCAAATGTATGCGGCCTGTGCTTCTCCGTCGTGAAAGCGGTAGGCGATCACGGCATCTCCTAGGGCGCCGGTTTCGAATTCGAGCTCGATGTCATCCTCTCCATCGACGATGGTGTTTTTGAGCCTGTCAAAGTCATCGGGATCAACCTCGGCAATGACAGCGATTAGAATATTTTCCAAATCACTATCATCATCTTCGTCACTGTCTGAGGGGTTCATTTCCAACGCTTCGAGCAACTCGACCAAGTCAGAGTCTTTATTCAAGCCGGTGATGAGAGTCATCGACTTGATGTCGCCATCGAGATCGTCATCGGTGGTAATGAAGGCGCTCGAGAGATGATCCAAAGGATTCACTTCGTAGTTTTCTACGAATTCATTGAAGCCCTCCATGGCCTCTTCCGGAAGCGCATCCAAGATGGGGGCCCACAGTTCGGCTTTGATCAACGGTTCCAGGCGAAAGCAAAGCCTGGTCAAGGCGTCAGGTGCCACGGACTCAATTACCTGTTCCATGCTGATGCGTCCGGGGGCTTCT
>JAJDES010000129.1 GCA_029259675.1 Planctomycetota bacterium | reverse complement strand
GACAAGCAAGCCACTAGCCCGCGCGCCAAACCCCTCCTGAAGCAAGACGACGCCTTCGCTGCGTCGAGGCCCGTACACCGGCCGGTTGTACGAGCTGTCCCATGCGGCCGCGTCCCCTCAATGAGGTGGCGCGGCCGCCTTCGTTTGTGGGACCAGGTACTTGAAACGCCAGAGGAGGAGTACCGAGCACATCCAATCCACTTCATCCCCATACGGATGCCAGTACAGGGGAGCTGCCAATGACACGCAATGGCCCTTAGACTTCAATTAGCTAATGCGCGTGGCCATGGCCCCATCGCAATTCTCGCGGAACAATGACTTGCAAGCCCGATTGAAATGAAAGATTTTGCTGCAACGTTCATTCTCTCCGCAACGCATTCAATCAGCTAGCAGAACCCCTGGCCCCAAAGCACGCCTTGCCGCTCTAAACCGGTGCGGGCTTTCGTAGGGCTCCACACACTTCGCCCAGCGAACCATCTCCCAATGTCCCCTCCCCCGCAACAGAGCGAAATCGAGTTCAAGCTCGTCCTGCAATGTGAATCAGAATTTCTGCAAGTTGCGGAACAAAGCACCGGACGCAAGTGGGAGTTGCCTCCACCCCTGTTGCAAACCAATTACTTTTTCGATGCAGCGAGCGGATCGCTGCGCGACGCGCGCATCGCACTTCGCTTGCGAAAGGAAGCGAACCGATACCAATTGACGCTAAAAGGAAAGAGTGAGCAAAGTTCGGCCGAAGGTGCGTTGACCATGCGTCGGGAGGAGGAATTCGAACTCAGTGCGGAACAGGCACAAAACATTCTGAGCGGAGATGCATCCCCACTTACCGTCTTTGAATTGAATTGCCCCAATAGCCAACTGTTGGAATTGGCCCGAACGGCACTAGGAACAGAACCGGTTCAGGAGCTGGGCAGTTTCGAAAACCAGCGCCGGCGCCTGGGCCCGCTTGAATTGAGCGAAGCAGAGGGAATTGAGCTTTGCATGGAATTCGATCGCAGCGTATTCCCAGATGGTGCGGTCGAGTACGAACTCGAAGTCGAAGTACCCGACTTCGCATGTGATTCAGTCGAGCGCGCCCTGCGCAGGGCCTTTGAGGCCAAAGGGATTCCTTGGCGCACGGCCAGCAGCAAAGCCCAGAGATTTTTTGAACGGCTCGATCCCTAGGCTCATTGCTGCGAACCCTAACGGGCCGAACGCGGGCGTTTGGATGCGGCTGGGCCTTGGGCAAGCGACGGCAAAACTCAGTTACGATTGCGTTCGAGGGGCGAGGAAACCAATATGGGTGTCTTCAAGGATCTTCCTATTCGATCATGAAACATCATTGGCACGCTCTCGGCTTGGCAGCAGCACTGACCCTTATTTGTGGATGCACCGCCCAGAGCAATCGCACGACCGTGGCTACTTTTTCGAATGGCGCTCTCAAACACGAGGCCGAAGAAGTGTTGATCGCGGACGCTGGTTGGCTGCGCCACGGAAGATTTGAAAGCTGGCGTGAGGACGGCTCCAAGGAAGCCCAAGGCCATTATCAACAGGGTAAAAAGAATGGTTCTTGGACCTTCTACTTTCCGAACGGATCCGCTCGCGAACAGGGCGCTTTTGCCCACGGCGAAAAGAACGGTCCTTGGAAACACTGGCTAGAAAACGGAGAGCTTGCTGCGCAGGGTTCCTATTTGAGCGATCTGGCCGAAGGCGTTTGGGTCTATTTCGATCCCAGCGGTGCCGTGGATTCCGAGCTCACTGGTGTGTACGAAAATGGCCAACGCATCTCCAGCTGGTTTGAGAAGGGCATTCGCTCGGGAACACTCAATTCCGGTATCAAGCAGCAAGCCGAATACTCCCACGGATTGCGCAACGGCCGAGCCGTGAGCACGTACCCGTCGGGCGAACCCCAGGCAGAGGGAAACTACGAGAACGGCCTGCGCACGGGGCCTTGGACTTTCTGGAATCGCGACGGTCAGGTTGATCCCGAAATGTCAGGCCTTTATCGCCTGCACGTTCGAGTAGCCCCTTTGTCCGAAACTTCCGCGGGACAGGGCGGCGCACAAAACGATTCGCCTGGAAGTGGGTCCCGATGAACTACTGCCAATTGCCGCCCGCACTCGGAGCTGAAATGACATTTGGCGCCGATGGCGACATGAGAATCCGATGAGTAACAAGTACAAACCAGCTCCGGTCGATTCAATCTCGACGCAGTCAGCCCTGACGGACATAAACCGTCGATCCCTCTTGCAGCTAGGTGCGAGCGCAAGCGCGGGTTTGCTTTTGGGTGCGTGCCGCATCGAAGAGCGGATTTCAGCGCCGGCTACTTGGCGCGGGGGGCTCGTGATCGGTCCCGGGCTGGCGGAAAACGAATTCGGGGACAAGCGTTCGCACCTCAGTCTGGTCAACTTGGATTTGCCCCAACCGACAATTCAGGTCACACCCACTGAGTTTTTCGGTCACGGAGTCGTGATCGACCCAACGGACCCCGGGCGCGCCGTGCTGTTTGAAAAGCGTGGAACAGGTGCTTGTGAATTGGACCTTCGCTCCCATTCAGTCACACGCCCGATCACCTCGCCCAAGGGCAGGGAGTTCTACGGGCATGGAGCCTTTTCAGCCGATGCCGGACTGCTGTATGCGACCGAGACTCAAGTGGACGACTATCATCGCGGAGTGGTCGTCGTGCGCGACGGCAAAAGCCTGAAGGAGCTCGGAGAGTTCCCCACCTACGGCGCGGCGCCCCATGATTGCATTTTGCGCGATGAGGGACGCACGTTGGTTTTTACCAATGGCGGTTCCCCTGAGCCCGGCGGCTCGGCGCCGTGCGTCACCTTTGTGGACAGCGAAACCGAAAAGCTGATCGAGAAAATTGAGTTCGACACCGAAGCCCTAAATGCCGGGCACTTGGCCATGACGGAACGGGGAGCTTTAGCCGTGGTGTCCGCCATGCGCGACTACATGCCGCGCGAAGCGCTGGGGGGAGCAAGCTTGCGCCCTGTAGGTGGCGAATTCCGCACCCTGCGCGAACCGGTTGAAACAACCAGGCGCATGATTGGCGAGACCCTAAGTGTTGCCATTCACGAACCAACAGGTGTCGTCGGAGCAACCAACCCAATGGGCAACCTCGTCACCTTTTGGCAATTGGATAGCGGGAAATTCTTGGGTGAACTCAACCTCAGTGCGCCGCGCGGCATTGCCAAAACACTCGACGGCACCCAATTCATCATCAGTTACGGCAAGTCCACTAGCTTGCTAAGAGTCGATCCAGGCACCTTGGACCCGATTCCTGATTCGCGAGTTCCAGAGTCTCAAATTGGAGGCTCTCACATCGTGGTTCACAGCCTCGGCTAGGCCCAGAAGGCTTGGCTAGCCCCAGAAGGCTTAACTAGGCCCAAAAGGCTTGGCTAGGCCCGGAAGGCCGTTCTTGGAACCGGGCTTTGCCGCAGGGAAGGGTTGCGAAATTGCCGTCAAGCGGGTCTCCCAAAATCGGTATTCGCCCAGTTGGGAATGTCCGGGCGCCATCCAAGGCGAATCAAAGCACTATTCGGCCCACTCCAAAGGCCGGATGGGCCGACTTTGAATGCCGCAATTCGATTCCCGCTTATGGATAGATGGCGTGACTGAGTAGCCAAGACGGATTCGATGATTCAGGAATAGGGGGTCTTGAGTCGATTTGAAGAGTGCCCTGGCGCTCCCCCTATGAAATCTCAGCTCGTCCCCCGATTGAAGCATGCGCACGAGTACACAGCTTTGCTCGTGGCCGCTGGGTTGGGCATCTTTGTTACCGGTCTGCTTTACTTCGGCGCCAAGCAATTCGAAAAGAAGCGCCTGCGCGAACAGGTTGAGTTCCAAGCATTCGAGAGTGGACTCGCACTGCAATCGGGATTGGACTACGGGCTCGAGGCGATTCAAGCACTCAATTCGTTCTTCCGTGCGTCGCAACATGTAGATGCTGACGAGTTCGAAACGTTTACGCGCTACTTGCTCGAATCGGATTCCGGCATACAAGCATTGGAATGGACACCTCGAGTGCATGCAGACGAGCTTGCGGCCTTTGAAGCCTCCATGCACAACGCTGGCCGCCCCAACTACCGCGTTTGGGAGGAAGCGGGAGCAGATCAAGTGCACCCCGTCAGTCAACGCCACGAATACTTCCCGATCGCCTACACTCAGCCGATTGCAAGCAACTCGCATGTTTTTGGCTTTGACTTGGGATCCAAACGCGATCAGTTGAAGGCGATGCAGCGCGCGCGCGACACGGGAATGGCTATCGCGTCACCGTGCTCAGACGGTATCTGGTTTGACAACGAGCAGGCCGTGAGCTTGGTCTACTTGCCCGTCTACGACCAACATATGCCCACGGCGAGTCTTGAGGATCGACGCCGCAACCTAAAGGGCTTCGTACATGCCGTTTTTCGGGTGGACAAGCTGCTGTCGTCCAGCCTTGCAGATTTGCCGCTATCGGGCCTGCAACTGGTTTTGACCGATGCGACCGCCCGCAACGAGCACGTCGCTTCCGTATCGCTTAGCAAATTCGGCCGCGACTACAACCCGACGCTTGCGGGCCACGATTGTCCTTCATTGTCAGTTGGCCAAACTTTGGCAATCGCCGAGCGCGAGTGGCTTTTGACCTGTCACGCAACGCACGAGTTTTACCTGAAGTACGATACGCGGCTCGGAACCATGGTTCTGATTTTCGGATCGAGCCTGACAACACTCTTGGTTGGCTACCTCTTGCAACTCAAGCGACGCTCGAAGGAAACGGAGCTGGCCCGCGATCAAGCACAGGCCGCCGCGCGCAGCAAGAGTAATTTCTTGGCCAGCATGAGCCACGAAATTCGAACACCCATGAACGGTGTCATCGGGTTGACCGGCCTGATGCTCGAAACCGACTTGGATCAAGAGCAGCGCGAATTTGGAGAGTTGTTGCGCACCTCCGCCGAATCCCTGTTAACGCTCATCAATGACGTTCTCGACGCCTCCAAGTTGGAATCCGGTCATTTCGAACTCGAAGAGCTGGATCTCGACATCCGCTGTGTGCTGGAGGAAGTCCTCGACCTATTGAGCGTGCGCGCATTCGCAAAGGGTCTGGAACTCGTGGCGAATGTGGACCCGCAAGTTCCCACCAATTTGCGCGGCGACCCCAGCCGTTTGCGACAAGTGCTTCTGAACTTGGTCGGCAATGCCGTCAAGTTCACATCTAGTGGACACATTGAAGTCAGAATCACTCCCGAGCTCGATGGAGCATCCCAATTTACCGCACGCTTTGAGGTCCGCGACACGGGCATCGGCATCGAAGCCGAGCAGGCAGATCGCCTATTCCAAGCCTTCACCCAAGCGGACCAAACCATGTCGCGCCGCTATGGAGGCACGGGTTTGGGGCTTTCGATTTCAAAGCAATTGGTATCACTCATGGGCGGCCAGATCGGTGCAAGTGGGACACCTGGCCGCGGCAGCACCTTTTGGTTTACCGCCGCTTTCAAGTGTGCTGATGACAGTTGCTCTTTTCCCAACCCCGACGCCCCCTTGCTCAAGGACAAGTCCGTTCTCATCCTTGAGCAAAATGAAGCCACTCGCAACAGCTTGATCCGCTCACTGAAATTCTGGGGCATCCGCTGCGATTCTGCCGGCGACATCGACACGGGACGTCGCCTCCTGGAAGAAATGAGTACGAGCCAAAGCAACTACATGGCTGTGTTGCTCGACTCCTCCCTTGCTGAAGAGAGCAACAGCGACATTTCCAGTTTGCTGGATCCGGTGGAATCCTTGCCGCCACTAATACTGTTGAACATTCGAAAAGCGAATATGCGCCGCGGCTCACTCAACAAGAGCGCCTTCGCATGCTTGGTGAAACCCGTGCGAAATACGCATCTGTTCAATTGCCTGCGCAGCATCGCCGCCGGCGAATCTTCTACCCCGGCGAATCAAGACACCCAAGCAGTGGATCCGATCGCAGAAAAGAGGGGTCTGCGCATCCTCTTGGTAGAGGACAATCCCGTCAATCAACGGGTCGCTGTCAGCTTTCTCGAGCGCATGGGTTTCAGGCCGGCACTTGCGGGCAACGGACTCGAAGCCATCGAGCAGATGTCCCAGGTGGAATTCGATCTGATCTTGATGGATCTTCAGATGCCGGAAATGGACGGGATCGAAGCCACAGATCGAATTCGCCGCATGCATGGACAGCAAAGCCAAGCCATCATCATTGCCATGACCGCCAACACCCTATCCGAAGATAAGCAGCGCTGCCTTGAAGCGGGCATGGATGATTTCATTTCCAAACCAGTTCGTCCGGTTGAACTGGAGGAAGTGATCAAGCGCTGGGAAGCGGAAATTGCGAAAAAGAGAACGGCCGCAACAGGCGAAGATCCGCTGCGCATTGCCGGCTAGTGGCGCTGCTCTAAGGAGCACCAAAGCGACGCGATCTCATCCGTTCCCAAAGGGCGCCAAGCGTTCACGCACCAATTCGGAATAGGTTCCATCCGGGTCCAGGCGCAGAAAAATGCGCCAATGCTCAACCGCCCCGTGTTGATCGCCTGCGGCTGCCAGCGTTTCCGCCAAATTGTAATGCGCGTCGGCATACGACGGCTCAATCGCTAGCGCTCGTCGGAAGGAGCGCAGGGAATCCTGCGTACGCCCAAGATCTGCGAGTACGTTGCCGAGATTGTTCCAAGCTTCCACGTAGAAGGCATCGAGGTCTGCTGCGCGATAGAAATGCTCTGCCGCGAGCTCCTTGCGATTCAAGGCATACAGAGCGTTGCCGAGATTGAACACAACTTCGGGCTGATCGGGCTCGATCTCCAAGGCTCGCCGATAGGCCTCAACCGCTTCCTCGTGCCGATCGCATTCCTCCGCGCGAATTCCGCGCTCAAACCAAACCTCCGCGCTTTCGCGGTTGCGCGGCAGCGAAACAAGCGCTGCACGCTTTTCGCCGGCGGTATCAAAGTCCAGTCGCAACTGTCCGGACGTTTCCGCCAGGCTGCCGTCCTCCAAGCGAACCAACAGAGGCCCCCCGCTTTCGAGCGCGGCCAATTCGGACAGGTTGGGCGTGGGATCCTCCCACCAACCACCCAACTCTCGCAAGCTGCGCTGAATGCGCGCCGGCCTCACTCCTTGGGCGCTCAAGGCAAGCAATGTGCGCGCGCGAGCCAATTGCCGAAAATCAAAAAAGTACAGTCGTCCGGCAATCCGAGCAGGTCGCAAAAGCTCCGCCCTCACCCAACTGCGCAGCGCCCGGGCCGAGATCCCCAGCAGGCGAGCCATTTGATCGGTCGAATACAGTCGCTCGAGACCTTCGCTGTGCTCCTCCATGCCCAGCTCAGTCAAAAACTCCTCTTCGGGAACAATGGTGATACCCGACCCCTCGCCCATTAGCTTGCGCGCCACCCGCAGGCTCCGCGTCAGGCGCCCATCAACCCCCAGGGGCAGGGCGCCCTGCCCCAGCACCAAAAAATCGGTGTCCTTGCGCGGACATGCGATGTAAGCGCCCCCCGCCTCCTCAATCCGAGCGATAGCCACTTCGCGAGACATGCAAGCCAGCTTGCCCGTGATCGAAATCTCGCGATCGGCGAGTCGTGTGAAGTGGAAATTCATGCGAGTGGTGATCCCCCGAGGACCGCGCAATTTTAGCGAACCGAACGACAAGAGGCGCGCTTGTCGACGCGGCGGCTTGGGGAGACGGACCCGTGAGTCACGACTTCCACAAACGCCCGGGGCGCTTCAACCGAGCGATTGCGCGGCTCTTGCTCTTTTCCGGCAGAAGGTTGTGGCCTGCCCACGCCGCCCTTTCCAATCCGACTGGAATGGCCAACTTCGGTCGGGCCCTGGGCTCCCATGGCGGCCGCAAGTACCGCTCTGCAATCAACTTGAGCACTTTTCAAGCTATGCAGGCGCGCCTCGCCTTCCCAACTCAGTCCCAGTCTCCATAGCGCCCATGCGGGCGCGTCAGCCCATGTTGTTGCTCTGCGGGCAGCGCTATCCGAATCAAAACTCCACTCGACCTGTCGGTCCCGGCTAAGTGGCATGAATTTGGCAATCGCCACCTTGAGAGGCCGGCGCCCGAAGTCTTTGCGCGAGTATCTCGAATCCGCAGCCCTACCCTCGGCCGTGAGCGCTATCTTTGGCGGCGACCGCGCGACCTTGCTCAGTCGAATCCAGCGGTCCACTGCCATTACGCTAAATCGTGCCGACCGCCCCACCGGGAACGCTGCACAAGTTCATTTGCCTTCGACCGTTACGGGATCCCCCCAATCGTCCGTCCTCAAGCGCCTGCTCGGACGTTCCCTCGACGAATTTGTAGGCCTTTCGCCCGCGGAGCGTGCGCGTGAAGCCACAGACGCCGTGCCCGATTTGCACGCCTTTATCGATGAGGCGCAGGCTCCGCAGGAGCGCGAGGCGCCCACGCGGACGCGCGAGTTGGCGACCTCGCTGCTGAAGGCCCTGCAGGGCATGCCGACGCCCCAACCGGACGGTCAAGAACAGGATTCGCGTCTCGATTTGCCCGCACGCGTGATCACCAACCAATTCCTGCGCGAGGAATGTGATCACGACCAAAACGTGTACATGGGCAAGCTCTTCACTCGTCGGTTGACTAGCGCCGTCCCCGACCTGGTTTTTTTGCCCAAATCCCTGCGCGAAGCTTCCTTCGCAATGATCTGGGCCCGCGAAAACAACGTGCCGACGACCCTCCGCGGTGCGGCCAGCACCGCCATGGGTGGGGCCGTTCCCGCAGATGCGGGCTTGGTACTCGACCTATCCCATTTGGATGGGATCGAAATCTTTCCCGAGCAGCAGACCGTTCGCATCGGCGCAGGCGTGCGCATGCGCCCCCTGCACGCCAAATTGCGCGCAGCGGGACGAGCCCTGCCGGTATTTCCATCCAATCTCGGTGGAACCTTTGCCGGTTGGCTGGCCAGTGGCGGCATCGGGCTCAATGCCTACGCACGCGGACGGGCCCTCGATGTGGTTCGATCCGCCCGTTTGATTCTCCCCCGCGGCGAGATGATTTGGCTCGATCGCGACGGCGGCCTGCGCCCCCTTGGAACCGAGCAAGTCCTGCGTGGAGCCGAGAAAGAAGCTTGGTTTTCCGCCCACAGCTACGAGTGCCTGGACCTCGAACTGGTTGCAGGCAGCGAAGGGCAATTGGCCCTAATCGGCGAATTGGAGCTCGATACCGAGGCTCTACAGGAAATATCCGCCTTCCTATTGGCCTTTGATAGCGAAGCGGATGCACACGCAGCTGTTGAGTGGGCCTGCGCGGCAGTGGCGCGCGGGCTCGATGCTCCGGCCGACCTGATCCTGGTCTCCGCATCCCACTTGCATCACATGCAGCGCGTGTGGAATGAAGAGGATCGACGCCCCTGGCGCGAAACGGAGTCCAAGCTCTCGGGCGACGAACAACTGCCCTGGAAGAAGATTTTGTCTGCCGGCGATTTGGGGCATGAAGCACCCGAGCCCGATTTGGATCGAGCCAAGGCGTACCTGTTTTTGGACTTCTTCGGCAGCGCAGCGGGTCAGGCCTTAATTGCTGAACTTCAGCACTGCCCCGGCAACCCGCAAGTTGCCAATGAGGAGGGCGCACGCTTTGCGAGCGAACGCTTTCGCCCGCAGCAAAGCAAACGCTTTGGGCCCGGACTGCTGGCGGCAGAAATTCTTATGCCGCGCAGGCATGTGGCCGGTTTCATGGACGCGGCGGATCGCATGTCGCGCAACATCGGTCAAGAGTTTGACGCCGAAGTTTATTACCTGGCCGACGATCTGGCGCTGGTTCTGGCCGCCTACTTGGTGGACCATCGGCGCGGATCCTTTGCGATTGATCTGATGTTGGCGCCGGCCTTCTTGGATCTCGCGGAGCAGCGCTTCGAGGGCAAGCCCTACGTTTTGGGTCGCTGGCAAGCCCCTCACTTCGGTCGCAAGTACGACGGTCAGCAAAGGCGTCAACTCGAAGTGACTAAGCGCCGCTCGGATCCCGGCCACTTGCTTGGGCGCGGCGCCGTATACGACATGGGTTTGCGCGGAGTTTTGGGCATGCTCGTGCGCGCGACCATGGTTCCCGGAACTCGCTTCCTGCGCCATTTGATGTACGCCTCGCCGCTGTTCGTGAAACCCCTGCGCAAACTTGCGGATCAGCTCGGCGGCCCTGCCGAGGGGCGTGGAGCGAGCGCCGGCGAAAGCCCCCTCCCGGCAAGCACTGCCGTCGACGGCGATTTGGCCGCATCGCGAGCGCTCAATTGCGTCAATTGCGGTGAGTGCAATTCGGTTTGCCCGATCTTCAATGAATCGAAGATTCGTTTGCCGCAAATGCTGACGCACTTGGGAGAGGCGAATTACGCCGGTGAATCCATGGGGGCGACGGGCGAAACCTTGCTCGACCTATGCATGCGCTGCGGCAACTGTGAAGAAGTTTGCCAAGCTGGGATTCCGCACTTGCCCCTCTACGATCACATGCAAGCCCAGGCCAACGGCAGCAAGCAACCCGATCGCGAGCGACACACTTTGTTGCTTGAACGTTTGCGCTCGAGCCCCAGCTACGTGCAGGACTTTTTGGACATTCGTCCGGGCGGCTATATCAAGCGAGCAGAAGCTGCATTGCCCGGATCCGCGCGCTTCCTGCTGATGCGGGAAGAGGGCGAAAAGGGCCCCCTGGCCGCCTGCATCCACTGCGCAGCTTGCGTGGACGTTTGCCCCACCGGCGCGAATCGTGAGTACGAGGGCGAAGACCCGCGTTGGATCACAACCTTGCAAGAGCGCTGCATCGGTTGCGGCACGTGTGTTGAGATTTGTCCGGCCAACCTAGCCAACGGCGGCCAAACACTGCGTGTCATGGAAGCCCCCAGCCTGGATTGGTTCAGCGCGATCGAAGAGTTTGCGAGTTTGGAAGCGAACGGACAGTAAGACCGGTTTTGAACTTCCCATGTGGGAGTTCTGGATCGCTCCTCGGAGCGAATTGAGTGTAGGAATACAGCGATGAGTGTCGGCATCGAAAAGACGGCCCCCGAACTGTCGGGCAGTGTAGGAACCAGCGGCGAATTCCATCAGCGGCTGGAGGATTGGGAAAACTTGATGGTGCTCTTGGTGGATCCAAACAGCACACAAGTCACAGACCGACCTCGCAAACAGCGCCTACTGTCGTTCTTGCTCAAGCGCGCCGACATCGATGAGAAGCGCTTCTGGAACATGACCCGCGGGCAGCGAGGGCGCCTGTTCCTCTCGCGCTATTCGCGCCTATCCCGGGACATCCCACAGCTGGAGATCACCTCCTTCGACATCGATAAGGCCGTCAAGGAACGCTTTCGCAACGAGCCGCTGACACTCGGTGCAGCTTGGCACTACGGATTTTGGCGTTCCTACTTCTCCCACGCTGCGATCACTCACCCGGCCAATGACGGGTTGCGCGAAGAGTTCTCAACTGTTTGGGACATCGCGCGACGCTCGCCCGCAGTTTTGTTTCGCACCGATGCTGGCACGCAGCTCGAAGCGCTGCGCAACTTGCGGTTGGACATGCCGATGATCATCGGTCCCTTGCCCCACTCCGACGGGTACACCCTGGAGCGCGCTTACTTGCGAGCCATTGAGCGGGCCGATCCGCTGGCTGACCGCAAGACGCGCACCTTGGTCGTGATAGAAGGCGACCGTTTGCTTGAGCATCAAGCGGAACTCTTAACCGGGGCTCCATGGATATTGCCGCGCTTGACCAGTAAGCACTTGGAGGAGACCTCGGCAGACCTAGATTCCGGCTTGGATGCGATTCTTTCGCGGGTGCGCATCTGCGAACTCGAATGGAGTCCGAAGACTCCCGAGCAAATCGCCAAATTGCGTGCGAACTACCCGGAACTGCTCTTCTCGGTGTTCATTCGCAACGGTCCGGACTTTTGGGAGGCCCTTGACGAAGCGGTCGCCATCGATGGCGTGGCCATGATTCAGGTCCATGCCGGAAGCGAAAAGTCCTACCGTTTGATTCCGCGCGTGGACTCACATCTCAAGCGCAATTTGATGCGCGCGCGGATTCAATTGGTCAACGTCGGGGGCGACAGCGACACACAAGCGTCGGCCGCAACGGTTTACGAATCCGTGCTTTTGGGGGCCAATGGCGGCGCCATGACCCACATTGCGTCACTGGCGTTAGTGCCCGAACTGATTGACACTTATCACGGTTCCAAGGTCGATCCAATCATCGCCGGGTTGGCGGGCCGTGATCCCGACGAACTGCGCGTGCAAGCTGAGAACACCCTCAGCTGCTGGCAACACAGCATCCTCGAATTCCTGTCGTGCATGGGTATCGACGACATCATGAAGACCTCGGGCAACACCATGGCCATTACGGTCACCGAGGATTGGATGGAAGAGGTTGATGCGCTCGCGACGGAAGGCTTTGGCAAGCAAAACCAATTGCTGAATGACCGCCGGGTTGCGTCCGAGACGATCCCTGAGGATGTGCGCGAACGCTTCTCGGTCACGGCGCTTCTTGAGCATGTGGAACGCGATCTGCCGATGGTTCAGTCGGCTAAGATTCTGGCCCAGGAAAGTGCGTCTTGGCACTTGATGAATTCCAACCGCAACTTGACCGCGGACTTCCTGGAAGTCATCTATCGCATGTCGGCGGGAGAACTCCCGCGCGCCGATGAGTTCTTCCTCAAGGGCGACATGGGCCTGGGCTCGATCGACGAAGTCGGCACGTGCATCTCCCAGGAATCTCTGCAGTGGGCAGTGGACCGATTGCATCGGGATCCCGCTTTGCTGAATTACATTTCGCTGGCGGTTCCGCGCGGCTTCCTGCGTCCCGGTGCGGTACCGGCGCGAACCCATGTGGAATTGCGCTCGAGTAAAGACGGAGTGCTGGCGAGTTTTGATGCCGACGCCGAAGGTGGTTTTGACCTCAGATTCGACGGCGAAGCCCCGCAAGACGGGGATTGCTTGTCACTAGTCGCTCGCGATGGGCACACGGGCGCGCTACACGAAGTGGAGCTATTGAACGAGGGTCACAATGCTCACGGTCGCAGCGTCTTGCGGGCCTCCAAGAACGGCGCGGCCGTGCTCAAGCGCGATCCGCGCGGCGGACTGCGCATCAGTGGGCTGGGAATCCGCGAACCCATCTGGCACGGACCCGTTTGCCACGCCTCCATTTCTCTGGGTGCCGCCTCCGAAGATTTCCTGACTGCGCGCATCGAGGGCAGCTCCGGCATTGCGTTCACATCCTCGGGTGAGGGCGGGCCGATTCGGCTTGCGGATGAAAAGCACATGGCTTGGCAGTCGCTGCAAGCCGCAAGTGGCCACTTTGGCATTCAAGCCAGTGATTTGCGCCGCGTTCGCGATGTTGAAATCAAAATCAATCAAGGTGCGAAGCCCGGCAAAGGCGGGCGCCTTTCCGGTGCCAAGGTAACGCCGCAAGTTTCGCGCGCGCGCAACATCCCCGTCGGCACCAATGCTCTTTCACCCGATCCGAAGCACGACATTTACTCGATTGAGGATATGCCGGCGGAAGTGTGGCTGTGGTTGCTGTATCACAATCACTGCGGAATCAAGATCACCGGCTCGAACTACACGCGTTATGTCGCGGCCGGCATGTGGTCTAACTTTGTCGTCGATTATCTGCTGATCGATTCGGGCTTGGGCGGCTCGGGTAACTACCACGCGGATTCTTCGCATGTGGGTTGGCCCGACATTTTCCGCACCATTCTGCACACTCATCACGCTTTGGTGAATGAGATGGTGGATCTCGACAATAGCGGCGAGTTGCATGCCCTGCGCGACCTCAATGGCGCTCCCTTCGGCGCTTTGGGTGGAACGCGCCTCTTCGCTTCGGGCGGTTTGCGCGGTGAATTTGACATGCTGCGGGTGCTCATTGCCGGGGCGGACGCCGTCGTCACCGCCTCCATTGATAAGGCCGTTGCCTTCGGCTGCAATCAATGTGGAAACTGCCATTTGGATTGTCCGCGGGGCGGAATCACAACGAAGCCTGAATTAACCATTCAAAACGAGCGCGCTCTGATGACGCGCCGCATGCGCAACTGGTCAGCCCTCAATTTGGTCAAGCTGGCCGTATTGATTGACGCGATCAACCGCGAGCGCGGGGCACTCGACGAATCGGGTGAGATTGTCGATCCCGATGAGTGCATTCGCGATGTGCGCCAACTTCGCGGACGTACCGACCTTTTGACCATGCCGGCCCGCGACAAGGAGACTCCCGCTCCCAAAACCCAGGACGAGCGCGATTCCTGTCGCGTGGGTTCGATGGCCGTCAGCGAGCCCGTATCGGTGGAAGCCATTTGGGAGAGCGCGCGCGTTTCCCACAACGGTGGCAACAATCGAGGCGGCGGCATCGACTTCGCCGGTTTCGCTCCCCAGGCATTGCGCGAGCGGACCTGCATGATGTTCAACACCATCGGTCCCGATCGGCGTGAGACCATGTCGCGCATGCTGGGGCATTTGGACGGCTGCCAATTCTTGGATGCGGAAGCCCAAGTAATCAGCGTCGAAGAAGTGCAAAGACGGCTGGATGAGTTTCGCGTTCCAGTGCGCGAAAAATACGCCGCGAAAAACGGTTGGAAATTGGCCGGCCTGCGCGAAAACGTCGGCGATTTCTACACCTTCTTCCTTCAACTGAGGCCCGAAGTTCGCGCCCGTTACGGCAAGACCCTATTGGCGAGTAAGCATTGGTTGCAGCGTCAAACCAAGTATGGAGATCTGCATCAGGTCACGCTCGAACTCGCCCTCGATGAGGGTGTGCAAGCTGCCGCCTCCAAGGCTTCGCTCGGCGATGAGTCACAATTGGAAGAGCGCCTGGAAGCCTTCCTGGTAGACGTTCGCGAAGAGTACTTCAGCGCCCTGGGCCATATCCTGGATTCGCGCTACTACCGAACCCAGGACACGCAGGGAGCGCCCGAAAACAAGTACGCCGACAAGCGCCGTGGCTATGTGGTTTCCATGGGCGAGGACTTGGGCGCGCTCAAAATTTCGGGCTGGGCCCACACCATTCCCGAGTACTTCAATCTGGATCGCTTTTGGGCGCAGTATCCGGGCGCCAAGGAAAAGGGCGGTATTGAAGTTGTTCGACACGGCCAACTCCGGCGCACCACAAAGTTGCTCGCCAATGTGTGGGGCATGCACCACCGCTACCCGACGAACTCCCCGTCCGTTGACGCGGAAGGCCGCGGCAATCCGGCCGGTGCTCACCCCTTCAAGGCCTACAACGTCTTGCTCAAGCACAACGGCGAACAGGTCGGCGTCGATTCAACCGCACCCTTTCTTTGCGAGTACGGCTATGTGCACAGCGATGAATCCATGGGCGCGGACGCCTCGCTCTACCAAGGCGATTCGGTTTACGAGCGCAAGGCCCTCACGGATACGGAATACGCAGCCTATTTGGTCGATTTCACGCGGCGCGTATTGGGCCTGACCACCGAGGAAGCCAGTCAAATCATTTCTCCCATCACAGGCATCGACCTGGAAGCGATGGAGGAAACGCGCAGAGAGAAGCTGCGCCTATTGATGCAAAACTATGTGCAGCTAACACCGACGGGACCGTACAAGTTCACCATCGTCGAATCCAAGCGGCGCGACGGGCAGCGCATTGTCGGGTTCCGCGAGAACATGGATATCAAATTCCTGCGACCGCACGAGATTGTGTCCCATCGCGACATGTCTGCCGGTGGTGTTGAAGCTGTCGCAAACGGCAGCGAAGCGAAAATCGCAGACTCGATGCTTCGCGTTCTGCACAGAGAGGGGGTCCTCAAAGATTCGTCGGCTGACCTGCGCTTCAACATGCGCTCCGGCGGCAAGCCCGGACTTGAAGAGCACGGCGGCGTGTTCGAAGCCTTCGTCACACCCGGCGACCCCCAATTGCACTTGGTCAACCGCTTCGGCGAGCTCGTGCCCGTACGCCGCGCCGGCTTCCGCGCCGACCTTTCCGCTCCCCTCGAGCAAGTCGAGCGCCTGGCCGATTTGCTGTGGATGGAGCATGCGGACGAATTGGTCGACAACGCCGCAGCCGAAGCACAACTCAGCCGCGACGCTCGCAGCTACGGACCAGAGGACGCGCTCCCGCCGGCGGCGCTGCATCTAATCGACAGCGTGCTCGAGCAAGTCGCGCAACTGAGCTTTCACGATTACCGCTACCTGGTGGAGCGCTCACTGACGCGCATCGCTAAGTCCAGCGACTCCGGTCGCGCTTTGGCCCTGCGCATATTGACGGAGTTGCGCAAGCGCTTGATCTTCACCGACCTCGGGCACAAGGCGCTTTCCAGCGTGGAGTATCTAACCGATGGCGGGCACGACTCCAGCGGCCGGGCCGAAGGCGGCATTTATCGCCTGCTCGATGATGTACCCCATTTGGCAGATGCCCATGGAAACTCCCAATACCTGCGCATTTGCGCTGCAACCCGCGACGATTTGATCGGTCCCGTCCATGCGGCTACCGATGTGCTCGTGATTGACATGTTCGGTTTTGAAAGTGAGTCCTTCACTCTCGAATCCAGCTCAAGATTTGTTTCCGAATGCGTGCGCCACGGTTGGCGCCACATCGTCGGCTACAACGCACGCGGTGGGCCGCGCTACATCGGAACCAACATGGCAGGTTCCGACGGGCAATCTGCGCAGGGTGTCAGCATTGAGCTATACGGCCGCGAACAGGGCGATTTCCTTGGAGCCCTGCTTGAGGGCGCGCGCATTTACCTCTACGGCCAAGCCCAAAGCCATGTGGGTTTCAAAGCGGACTCCGGGCACTTATTCGTGCTGCAAGACGCGCTCAACACTTGCATGTACGCGGCCCACGGCGCGACTTTCAGCGCTTGGGATTCTGGCTCACGTTTCGCTGTAGCCGGTCAAAACAAGCCCTTGCTGGCGGACGGGGTAAGCGTCGCCCAAGGCTTCAAGTCAATTCATATCGGCACGCCCAATGAGTATGCCTTTGAGTATCTCATGAGCGGCGGCTCCAATTCCTTACACGTGGTTCTGGGATTGAAGAAGCCCGACAATCGCGGTGAGTTATCTGTGCGACCGAAACCCTACGCGGGCAAATTCCTGATGTCCGGCGCGGCAGCCGGGCGTGTCATTCTCTTCGATCCGAAGAAAAACTTGGATCCCGCTCAGCATCTCGGCAATGTCAAGAGCGACATCTCCCCTGAGGAATGGGCGGATGAAATTGCGCCTTTGATCGCGGAGGATGCCAAGCGGCGAGGGATGCCGATTCGAATTGACGGCGAATCTTTCAGCATCCGCTTGGAGGGCAATTGGCGCAGCATGCACTACTCAATAGCCTTCGTAAAATTGGTTCCCGGCAAGACTGCTGCAGTCCAACGCGCCAAGGAAGTCGCCACTTCGGGCAGCGCGAAGGCCTAGTTGCCCGCGGCGCTCAGCGCGGCAAAAGCCTTCGACATGAAGTCGCCTAAAGGTAGCGACCCATGCAATTTTTGACTGCATGGGTCGCCCTGGTCTCGCCCGAGAGCTTAGCCCAAGCGACCTTCTTCCCCATCCCTGAAGAGTTGATCGCTGTCGGACGAGTGCCCGCTCGATTCCGTTTCTGATGAATGCCGACTCTAGCGAGACTCCGTTAAGCGCTCGATCAGATCACTTAAACGCTCCATTTTCGATTCCAATGATTCGAGTCGCGACTCCAGGGAAACCGGAGCTTTAGGTTCCATGGGAGTCAAAAGCGCCTGCGCCTCCCCTTCATTGGCTTTGCGGAATCGCTGCACTCGCTCCAAAGCCCGATCTGTTTCGAGCAATCGATTTCCGATTTGCTCACGCAGCTTTTTTTGATTGAGGTTGGGTTGTTGAAGGTCGCGCCCCCAAAGCCAAGTATTGCCGTCGGAAGTCAGGCCCATTTCCATGGATTCGGGCCAATTCCCCTGGGGGAAATTGCCCCAAGACTGCCCCTTGTTAGACCATTGAAAATTCAAGCCCTTGCCCGCCTTCAACTCCAATTCGTAATCGTGAATCTGTCCTTTGCGCAAGATGCGGACCTGCACGCGATCACCGACAGTCTTGGTTTGCAAGTACTCTTGAATGGCTTGGTGTCTTGATTGGGTGTTTCCATCAACGGACAGCAACAGGTCGTGCTGGGTGATGCCGGCTTGCGCCGCGGGATAATCCTTTTGAACTTGGGTGATCATCACGGCTTCGGACAGATCGTGCGGCACCTGCGCCAATAGGACTTCGGGCACGGGTGCGAGCATGACTCCCATGGCCGCCCGCGGCTTGAACAAAGTGTTCGCCCCCAAGCCGACATCTCCCTGCTTCGTGACCACTCCGTCTCCGACATTGAGCAAGGCGATGTTCTGCCCTTTCTCATTCCGCAAGGTCAGCACACCGTTCTCGATCAACAGCGAGTTGGACTTGAGCTGCCCGTCTTCGGTTTCGATTTGAACGCCGTCCCCTACGACGATTTTGTATTCGTGATCGCCCGAGCTGACGACGAAACTATTCGAATTGCCGTCCTGAGCGTGGCCCCAGCTACCCGCAAGAAGGGCGCTTGAGAGGATCGTAATGAACAATGAGTGCATGCTATTTCCTTAGTGAGGTTCTGTTTGATCATCCCTTGATGATCCGTCCGTTAGATTTCGAAGGCGCGAAGGAGAATCCATCCCCAGGCCGTTAACAGCAGATGGTGGTTTTCCGGGTCAGTAGGTATTGAAGTCTCCCGCAAGCTGAACCCTCTCGAGTGCAGGCAGCTCCGCATCGTTCATGCCCACGCTGTAGAGCGACGGGACAACGTCGCGTTCCAGGATTCGACGCAAGTAGGTGATCTCCACTCCGTTGCCCGCAGGG
>JAJDES010000128.1 GCA_029259675.1 Planctomycetota bacterium | reverse complement strand
CCGCTTTGTCCGGGCTTTGGAGCGGAGTGCCGGCGCTTTCTCAGCCGGCCGCCCAATGGTGCGCGCCACGCACTCATCAATCTGCCTGCTATTTCGTTTCCGTTGGTCCGCCGTCGGCGTCCCGAATGCACATGATCGTTTGCAGTCCAGTTGCGCAGCAACGAGCCGTCCCATTGGAAACGGCCATGGCTTCGATCTCACAAACGGTGATCTGCTTTCCAGCGCGCTTCACACGGCCAACTCCGACGAAGCGCTCGCCGGCAGCCGGGCGCACTAAGTTGAGTTTGTATTCAACGCTCAAGACCGAGGTGCCCTCCGGCATCAGGCTGTAAGCCGCATAGCCCCCGGCGCTGTCAGCGATAGTGCTAATCACTCCAGCGTGAATGAAACCGTGCTGCTGCACCAAATCCGCACGAAATGGAAGCTCGATTTCGACCAGCCCGGGCTCGATCCGCAACAAGGACGCACCGATCAGGGACATGATGCGCTGCTTCTCGAAACTCTCGCGAATCTTCTCCTCGAAGCGCGGGTCACGGGCCTCGAATGCACTTGCTGAACTCATTGCGGCAAGTCTAGCTCAGCTCGGGCCAAGACCCAATCGGCATGTGCAGTGTGGCCTGCTGAGCCGCTCGTCTCTGTACGGGCATTGCCCGGCCCCCAAGATCCGTTTTCCAACGGCGCCACAGGGCTTAAGGTTGGGAACGGCCCGGTCCGGACCCGATCCCTATCGGCAAGCGGCTGCCATAATCAAGTCATGAACCAGTCGGTAGCCATCTGCTCAGTCTTCCCAGCCATGACCGGGCCTTGGCCATTGCTCACCATTCAAGCCTCGGCCGTAGACGCACAGGGCAGCTCCTTTCTGAGCACTTCGCCCTCCGTTCTGCTGGGCGTAACGATTCTCTTGGTTTCGATCGGTTCGGCTTACCACGCTCTGGTCAACAAGGCCGACCCGAGATCCACCCTGTGGTGGGTCGCCGTTTGCCTTTTGTGGCCGCTCGCGGGCGCCATGACCTATTGGGTCTTGGGCGTCAATCGCATTCGCACCCGGGCGCGCAAATTGAGCGGATTGCAATTGGAGCTGAACGAGGACGTGCGCTCCGCGGTGGGCCAGGCTTGCGCAAGCCCCGATTTGCCGGGCTCGGGCGAACCGGGTGAGCTCGGAGAGCTTGCCCGCATTGCCGGCACCGTGACCGGCCGGCCGCTATTGGGCGGAAATTCAGTGCAACTGCTTTGCAATGGAGAGGAGGCCTACCCCTCCATGCTGCAAGCCATTGATGATGCGAAAGAATCTGTAGCGCTTTGCTCCTACATCTTCGACAACGACGCCTACGGCAGGCGCTTTGCTGTGGCGCTCCAAAATGCCACGCGGCGCGGTTTGCGCGTGCAAGTCATCATCGATGGAATCGGCGAGCTGGTCGGCCTGCAGCGCATCTCCGATAATCTCAAGCGCATGGGCATACGCGTCGAACGCTTTTTGCCGCCTTCGCTCGTGCCACCGAGCGTACTTATCAATTTGCGCACTCACCGCAAGCTGCTGATCATTGATGACGCCACCGCATTTACCGGCGGAATGAACATCAGTGAACGCCACATGCTGAACGACCACGGCAAGAGAAATCCGGTGCGCGATTTGCACTTCCGCATTCGAGGTCCGGTCGTTTCGCAAATGAATCAGGTCTTTGCCGATGACTGGGCCTTTCTCACTGGCGAAGAAAATCCCGTTCCCGCTGCCAACTGCATGCCGATTGACGGGAAAGAACTTTGCCGCGGGATCACGGATGGCCCCAACGACGATCTTAACAAGCTGAAGTGGATCATCCTCGGAGCCGTCAATGCCGCCCACAGAAGCGTGCGCATCATGACGCCCTACTTCATTCCGGATACCGATCTAATTGCCGCACTCAACACGGCAGCGCTGCGCGGCGTCCAAGTCGAAATTTTGCTGCCGGAGACAAGTGACTTCTTTTTGCCCAAGTGGGCCGCACGCGCCCATCTATGGCAGTTATTGCCCTTCGGCGTGAAGATCTACTACCAGCCCGGCAGCTTCGTACATACCAAACTGATCATTGTCGATGACCACTACACGTTGATCGGTTCCGCCAACTTGGACCCGCGCAGCTTGCGGCTCAACTTTGAATTCAATCTCGAGGTTTATGGCAAGCAATGCGCGGGCACGCTGATCGAACATTTTGACCAAGCCCGCGGAGAGGCCAAACAAATTGACGAAAGCTATTTGGATAGCCAACCCTACATCAGCCGCGTACTCGACAGAGTCGCTTCCCTATTCTCCCCCTACCTCTGAGACGCTCTCGGCTGATGCGCCCATTGCGAATTGAGCCATGCGCAAGAGCACTCGTCTCTTCGATGGCCGGTTGAACAAGTGCTCTGCATTCGCACCCGGGCACGGGGCAATGCGAAGTCTTCATTTGGGTCGATTCCCCGTGCAGCTGGAGCGCTGCGCACCCGCTCGGAGGATAGGATAGGATCGTCGCCCATAGAAGTTGAAGCCTTAACGCGACGGGACACGACGCTTATATCCGCAATTCGAAATGCACAAAATTCATTTGTTTACGCTCAGCACGTTGTTGACGACGTGCACTGCCTGTGCCGGTTCGGGCTCCAAACTCGCTGCAACCGGCAGCGCGCCCCTAGCTCCGGATCAACAAACCACAAGTGCGGGGCACTCCACGCCTGATGAAGCTCAGCTGTTGCAGGTCGGAATCGTCATTGTCGACGGTGTTTACAACACCGAGCTGACTGCACCGATGGACATGTTTCATCACACGGTTTTCCATGCGAAGCCAGGCTGCCGCGTCTTTACGGTGGCTCCAAGCTTGGCACCCATCACAAGCTTTGAGGGGCTCCGCATCTTGCCCGATTTTTCGTTTTCGGATTGTCCGCCGATCGACATCTTGGTCGTTCCCAGTGCGGAGCACAGTATGGACAGCGACCTTGAGAACATTCATTTGATCCACTTTGTTCGCGATCGCGGCCAGCGAGCCAGTTGGCTACTTTCGCTTTGCGACGGAGCCTTCGTTTTGGCGGCGGCCGGACTGTTGGATGGCTTGCACGCGACCACGTTTCCAGCGGACCTGGATCGCTTCGAGGCTCAATTCCCCGCAGTGCGGGTCGAACGCAACCTGAGTTTTGTCCGCCACGGAAAAACCGTCACGTCTGTTGGCGGTGAGCCTTCGTTTGAGGCTGCGCTCTACTTGTGCCAACTTCTATACGGCCCCAAAGCTGCCCGTGGAATCGCCCGCGGCCTTGTCATTGATTGGGATCTGGAAGCCATCGACCACTTGGAGTTTGGGACCCAGAACCTCCCCTGATCCGCTGCTCCGGAATCGTTTCAGCCCTCAACACGGGCTGACGACTCCGTTCAAACGGAAGTCCCGCGCAATCTTCTGGAGCCGCGCTTCATTGAGTTCCCCCCGCTCCGATTCGCGCGTTAGGATGCTTCGCTCGAATTCCAAACAGCAATCCAATGCGCATTCTGCAACGAACCCTCGCTCTCTTTCTCGTTATCAGCTCCACGATCGGCTGTGGAGCGGAGCAACCTACGGACGGCGCTCCCGACTCAACTCCCGGAAACAGCGCTTCAGCACCGAATGCGAAGCGGCCCGATGTACCCGATATCTTCGTGATCACCGCTGATGATTTGGGTTGGGCCGACGTCGGCTTTCACGGAGCGAAGATCGGCACCGAGACCATCGATCGCATGGCCAAGCAAGGTATTGTTCTCGAGACCTTTTATGCGGCACCTGTCGGGCAACCCACACGCGCAGCGATCTTGACTGGGCGGGAGCCGAACAAATTGGGTTTGGTGACGCCCTCCGAACAATATCAATTGCCGCGCAGCCCCTACAACTTGCCCCTTTTGTTGCGCGAGCGTAATTACCGCACCATCTTCTTGGGCAAATGGAATTTGGGGATCAGCAACAAGCGCTCGCATCCGATGCAGCACGGCTTTGAGCATTTCTACGGAAATCTCCACAGCCAAGTGGGCTACAACAATCATGAGTATCGAAACTCAATGGATTGGCAGCGCAACCGCGAACTCGCGAACGAAAAGGGGTACATCACATCCCTGGTCGGACTGGAAGCCATTGAACTGATTCACGCGACTCCGATTGAAACCCCCATGTTCACTTGGGTTTCTTTCCAAGCCCCGCACTTACCCGCAGAAGCCCCGCTCACCACACTGCAACTCTTTGGCCAAATCCGCGACGAACAACGGCGCGTCTACATGGCCCAAGTGCACATCCTTGATTTCACCATCGGCAAAATTGTCGAAGCCTTGGAGGAATCCGGGCGACTGGACAATTGCGTAATCGTGTTCCTCAGCGATAACGGCGGCGCCCTAAATGCATCGGCCAAAAACGCGCCCTTGCGCGGCGGCAAGCGCTCATGCTTCGAGGGCGGTTTGCGAGTCCCCGCCGTCATTTGGGCCCCGGGTCGCCTCGAGGGCGAGCAGGTGCTGACGACCGCAGTCACAGCCACCGACCTTTACCCCACCATTTTGTCCCTTGCGGGCATTCCCATCGCCGAGGAAGCCAAAGTTGACGGGGTCGATCTGTGGCCGCTTCTCAAGCATGGCGAGCCGCTGCAGGAGCGCGACCTTTGCTTCGCCTACTCCAGCGGATCGCACACCGTCAGCGCGATTCGCCGCGGAAATTGGAAACTTGTGCGCACAGCCAAGCTTGGCGAGCCGACCCTACGCTTTCTCTTCGACATTGCGGCGGACCCCCATGAGGAACAGGACTTGGCTCCCGACAACCCCGATCTCGTAGCTGAGCTGGCGAAAGTGCTAGATGCTTGGATCGCAGAAAACTTCGCGAACGCGACCCATGGCAAGCCGGTCCAAGGACCCAAGATGACAGTGCCGAGCGAGAATTAGTTCACGAATCTGGGGAGCTGAATTTCCGTTGCCATTCGCGCAAGGGGCTCAGCGCTTGATATCGCGTCCCCGGTTTGTCCAGTGCCGCCGTTTCGACGAACTCGGCAACCAACTCGCGCACCCCGTTCAATCGCCCTGCACATGTTCACAGGAGACGGCCCCCGAGCTCGACTCCTTTTGTCGGCGAAGCGTCACGGACCCACCCAATTCCAAGCGGCGCAGCTCAACGAACGCCAGGTCCAATCTGGTAAGCACGAGCATCGTCAGCGTGCCAATTCACTGCTTTCGCCCAAGAACCCATGCAACGGGCACAATTGGAAGTCGCTGCATCAAGGCATTAGGCAAGACCGCGCTGGTCACTGACTAGCGCAGATAGCCCAAAGCCCGCAACTGCTCCGCCAATTCCGGGTCCAAGCTTGATCCGTCGATTCCAACCGGCCCCGCTCCGCTTTCCAACCAGATTTGAATCGCGCCGGGCGGCGGGTTTTCTTCGGGCCCGGTAAACATGGCCGATAGAATTCGACCATCCGGCGGGGCCGGCAAAACAAACTGGAGCCTTGTGGTCTCCACGGCTTTTCCGTTCAAGCGAACTCGTTCAAAGTCAGGCCATTGGCCGTCGCTTCGCAAAAGGAAGATTACCGACTCCGGATCCCCCTGAACGTCGAGCTTTGCGGTCGGACGCTCAACTCCCGTCGATTGCAACTTTAGCTTGGTCTTTGTTCCGACATCGCCCATGCGGCCGTCGTCAAAGTAGGTTTGCTCAAAACCCGTTCCCCCACCCCACTCCATGCGACGCAACTCAAGCCGGTCCTTCAGCCTGAATTCAAACTCGGTCAGCTGGGCAGGATCGACTTGCAATTCAAAATCGAATCCATCGGAGCGGCTGCTGATGTCGAGCACGGGCTGCGCATGCCCCTCGCTTTCCGTGGCGCTAAACACTGGGATTGCAGCACTGGAAGAGATCGGCAAGCGACCCAAGAAGACATGTTCGTGGCCGGCCCCGGGAAGTGAGGTCTCCAACTCCCAAATGATTGTTGACTCGCGTTTGGCCATAAAAACATAGGCCTCAAGCGTCTCTGTGACTTGTCCCTGAAAACGAAGCGAATGGCCGTCTTCGCTGACAATTCCCTTATCGAGGCCCAAAACGCGGTCGATCGTTGTATCGAGGACCTGCATCGTCATATCGATCGAATAGGGCTCTTTGGCCGGCTCGATTCGAATCCGCAGGCAGTCGCGAATGCGGAAGTCTCCCATCCATTGCGTGAATTCTCCAACGACCTCCTCGTCCAAGCTGCCAACCAAATCCTCGCTCTCCTCCTTGTCCTGGCGCCAGCGATAAACCTCCGCCAACGCATCTTCTACGCCGGGATCAATGAACTTGATTTCATCCGTCTTGATCGCTTTTTCCACATTGTCGGAAGCCTCAATGTAGACCCGCTCGTGCAACTTTTGCTGCGGCTCACGCATCAACGAGACCAAACTGCGACCCTCGACCGGACTTCCCGCAGGTAGATTCAGCAATTCCATCACCGTCGGCAAAACGTCAATATTTTGCGTCAACTGGGTGATCCGAATGCCTTCCGCTTGACCCGGCAATCGAATCAAAAGCGGGGTTGCCGCAACACCTTCGTACAACCGTTGGTGCGTAAAATTAATTCGGCCATGCCCCCACTCAGCCGGTTCCATGTTTTCACCGTGATCGGCCATGACAACGATCAAAGCGTCGTCATACACATCCATCTCGCGCAACCTGTCAAAGAGGCGTCCGATTTCATAATCGCAGTAAAGGATTTCCTCGTCGTATAGCGCGCGCCCGTTGGCCAAGCGCAGGGCCTCAACCTTATCCTTGGGCGCCTTGGTGCTAATCCAAACCTTGCGCTGCTTGGGGTCGCGCTTGGTCAGCGCCGGCAGGAAATCCTCCAGGCCGGCCTGTTTGAGGTGATGCTCCAGATAGCGATCCCGATAGCCCACCGGAGGTGCGTACTCCGTGTGCGGATCGAAGTAATGCATCCAAAGAAATAGCGGCTTGTCGCCGAAATTCTTTTCGTATCCATCCAAAAGCGCAAAGCCGCGCTCGTTGGTGAAGCCCGCATGATCCAACTCGTTGCGTTCGCTGCGCGGCAGCTCGGCCGGAATCGTTGAAAACTCATCCCAAGATCGGCGCACCGCAGTGTTCACATCTTCGCTGGTCCACACCGGATGGCTGACGGCAGCCAACGCGTGATAGTCGACCGACTTCATGCGCTCGGCCCAGGATTGCGTCCCTGTGTTTGCGACTGTCGTCCCCTCCAGGGGCACCGGCACATAATTGCGATGGGTCTTGGGGTACAGCCCCGTCATGATCGAAGTGATCGAGGGGAAGGTCGAATTGCACTGGGTTGAGTTTGCGTCGAACTGATACGCCGTTTTCGCAAACTCCGACAGCACAGGAGTGTTGTCCAACTCGTAGTCGTACACACCCATGTGATCCGCGCGCAGTGTGTCGATAATGATCAGCACCACCGGCGTATCCCGCTCCAATTCGAAATCTACTTGGGATCCGCATGCGAGCGGCAAGCTGGAGAGTAGAGCTCCGAGCAAAATGGCAATGCGAGTGCGAGCTGCGTTCATGAAATTCTGAAGTGTCGTTGGGGCCACAGGCCCTCGGATTATAGACGCAGGGCAAGCGTCCGACCCATTCGAAGCGGGGCTGCGACTCCACAAGCTCACCACGCATTCCGCCAGGGCCCACTCCCTTCGGCGAGACGGGGCGAAGACCCCTCGCGGCGGGGTCCCCATGCAAACATTACCCCGGCCGCGATTCGTACTGCACCGGCCTCTCCCCCCCTTTTCGGTGGGGAACTCATCCACTCCTTTTCTTGGCTGCCCAGGCCCAAATGACCTATGAAGGTGCCCGGAATTCTGGTCGAAAGGTCCACATGTGGTCCCAGTACCCATTGCTACGGACAGCGACCGCTTCCGATGGTATCCGGCACCTTCCCCTAGCTAGACTAAGAGAATCATGCCTGCAGAGCTCAGCTGTTCGAATTGTGGCGCACCTCTTTCATCCCCCGGAAGTCGCTGTGAACGCTGCGACGGCGGTGAAGAGGGAGCGTGGAACATGGCCCTACCCCCCACCGGTGCCGAGGGCATGGGGCAACCTGATGATCCGCCTCCGGTCGAGTCGACGGTTGTGGACGGATCCGCGGGTGAAGTCAGTCCCACGATCGATGAACCTGCCGGCGGCTCCGAAAAGGAGTCCCACGAAACCCGCTCTCCCCGCAAGGAACCGACGACAGAAGAATTGTCGATGGACGCCACGACGGCCTCCGAACCGACTCCGGAATCCTTAGAGGTCGACTCAACGACAGCCTCGGGTCCCACCGACAGTTCGGGGGCGGGCTCGCCTCCTCCCGGCCGCGCAGGCAAAACGGCTGTGAGCGATGTGACTCCGGAGAACGCCGGGCCGGGAGATTTGATCGGCGGCAAGTTCCGTGTCCTTTCGCAATTGGGCAAGGGCTCATTCGGAACGGTTTACCGCGTCGAGGACACTCTGCTCGGTCGCCACTTTGCTCTGAAGGTTTTGCACACACACCTGGCAAGTGGTGCGCAGATCCGCGACCGATTCCTGCAGGAAATCGATGTGATGTTGAGCTTGATGCACGACAACATCGTGCCCCTGCGCGACTTTGGTGAGTTGGGTCCCTCGCTCTACTTCACCATGGATCTGATTGAAGGCCGCAGCTTGCTCGACATTATGCGCGAGATGAAGGGGCCGATGGAACTTGATCGAGCATTGACCCTCACACAGCAACTCCTGCGCGGCCTCGAACTCGCACATGCCAAAGGCGTCGTGCACCGCGACCTCAAGCCCGAGAACTTGCTGGTGGAGCACGGGGGCGAAGAAGACGAAAAATTGCGCATTGCCGACTTCGGCGTGGCCCATGTTTTTCGCGATGTAACCGGCGGCGTCGAATTGACACAGGGCGGCCAAATGATCGGCACCCCGGCCTACATGTCGCCCGAGCAGTGGAAAGCCGAAGAAGTAACGAATCGCAGCGACCTCTACGCCGTTGGAATCATTTTTTACGAGCTGATTTCCGGCAAGCGGCCGTTCAAAGCTAAGACTCAAGCGGAATTCATGGATCAGCACTTGCACGGCATGCCCAGACCGCTGCAAGAATTTCAGCTGGAGCCCAAGATCCCCGAAGCCATCGAAGTGGTGATGCTGCGCTGCTTGGCTAAGGCTCCCGAGGAGCGACCGGAAAACGCGACGAATCTTATGGGCGAATTGGAGGAGGCCCTCGCAGTCAACAGCAAGACTGCGCTGAAGAACTTCCTACGCAAGTTTCCCCGGCCAACCTTCGAACACGCCAGCAAACTCGCACCGATCGCAATCGTCGCCACCCTCCTGCTGCTGATCGCCGGCTTGATTTACACCAATGGTGGCATCGGAAAACAAGGTGGAGGCGTCATTGTTGAGCCCAAACGAGCCGGCTTCGGCTCCCTATTGATGGGCTCCGCCGGCGCATGGACAGAAATCAATGAGAAGTCGGCCAACATCGTCACCGACGAAATGATCTCGTTGCAGGTGTCCCTCGCGAACATTCCCGAGGGCGACGACCCGAGCGCATGGCCGGTTGCCCTGACCAGAAACGGTGCCGTTGTCACGCAGCAAACTCCGAATGCCGAGGGCAATGTCTCCTTCAATATCAATCCGGCACTCGGCATTGAGAATTGGGGCATCTCGGTTGCGCAGGATAGCGAGAACAGCTTCAACAGCAGCTTTAGCATTCGCCGCGACCCGAGCCTGGGCGCCGACCTCGAGCTACCTGCGCGCGTCGATGACAGCACGGGCACGAACAATGTCTTCATAACCAAGGGCACGGAATTCACCATCAAAGGTGGTATTCCCGGAGGGCAGATGCCGGAGGGCGACCTGTTCCTCTATGGAGCCAGCGGCATGGAGTTCATTCCAGTCGAAATTAGCGCCGACGGCAGTTTTTCAAAGACCATCCGGATCGATGATTCAGGACTTCGCAACGACGACAGCTTGCAACTGAGCTGGTACTTCCCGAATCAAGACACGAAGCTGGACGGTCAAGAGTTACAACTGAAGGTAGATCGGGATGGACCCGACATCAGCATTTCTGAGCCGGGAAAGGGCCCGCGCAAAGGATTTGATCTCTCGATCAAAGCCACGATCAATGACCCGAACTTGGGCAAGGATCCTGAAATTGTGGCTACGCTAACTTCCAGCGTGAGTGGCGATGCGACCACAGCAAATGCCGAACTTGGGCGCGATGGCCGCATTGAATTAAGCATGCCACTCCCCCCTGGCGCATTGGAAGCCGACTGCAGACTCACCCTGACCGCCAAAGATTTGGCCGGAAATCCACGCGATGCGTTTGTTGAATTTAGAGTGGATCGATTGGCCCCCACGCTCGAAGCAAGCGAGTTGAAGGAGGGGGGAGGCAAGCTACTGGTTTCCGGGACGGCATCCGAACCACTTCAGAATGCTCTCATTGACGGCCGTGCGATCTCAATCGATGGAGCCAGCTGGAACGCGGAACGGGACCTGCGTGAGGGCAAAAACGTGCTAGAGCTTGTGATGGTTGACTTGCTCGGCAACGAGTCCGTGCCGATAAAGCTTGAGTTCAACCAAGACAGCTCCGGACCGCAGGCGCTAAGTGCTCAATTCAAGGCCGGAGCGGACGGCTTGACAATCTTTGAGCTCGAAGCCGACGAAGAAATCGCCAGCGCGACGGCCACCTGCGTGGGCGAGGACCTCGCGATCCAACTGCAAGAGTCCAATGCAGGGGAAGGGCGCAAGTTGCTCGTAAGCTTGCCTTACTCGCTGGATGACTTGCGCAATCGAGACTGGACCCCAACTAGAAACCCCGTCGAAGTCACGATCATCGATTCCAATGGCAATTCCAACACCAGCAGATATGTGGCACTTCCCGGGCGCTCATCAAAAGTGGTGGAAGCCCTGCGAGGAAGACCACTCGACAATTTCGATGGTGTTTACCTCTATGAGCAAGCCGGTGACTCGGGCGGCATGTATTGCCCACAGATCAGTGACAACGTTTCCGATCACGATCCCGGGTTGCGCGAGGGCCTCTGGAATGATGTCTGGCTTAGATCAACCGACAAGAGCTGCAGAATGTGCGGCTGGGGTAAGCCCTAGCAACGCGCAGGCCTGATTCATCCCCGCTCAGCGCGTCCGACAGGTCGCAGGGTTGAGCTCCTCCAACACATGCTTCCATGCAAAGGGCGGGCCCGATCGTTTTGGATCGGACCCGCCCTTTGCATTATTCAATATTGTTCATTCCGGATAACTTGCACCCGGAACTAACAGCTGCCCCGATCTAGCGCAGGCGCAAGGAACTCACGAAGCGATAAGTATCGACTTCATCCGAGTGCACGGAACAAACCTTGTCGCGCACATCTCCCCGGGGATGACCGTCTTTTTCGCAGAACCACTCTTCGGTGATATGCGATTCGATCTTGGAGCGAATCTCGGCGCTGGCAATCTCCTGCTTCAAACTCTTGGCCATGTCGACCACCGCAACCCAGACCGGATCGGTTCCGGTACTGGTGGTGGCTATGGATGAATCGCTCTCAATTTGAAAAGTCTCGATGAGCTGATCATTCGGAAGTCGCAGCTCACACTGAGCGTCCAAGTAAGCGGTGATCTTCTTGGAAGTGTTTTCGATCTGCGATTTCTTCCAAATGACGTGTACGGTCACGTGATCGTCCGCAAAGGGTGAGGGACGGTTGTCCACGGGCTTGAATGTAGTGCCCAAGGCCCTAGTGAAGGCCTCTTCGCAAATATCCTTCAGGGGATAGCGGTTTACTCCTGTTCCACTGACTCCAAAGACGTCCCCGATAATGGGGATGCCCTTGGTACCGCCTTTGTTCTGCGAGCTAACGGTCGTGGGTATGGTGCGCAAGTCCAGTCGAGCCGGGATGGGCAGCGTGGGCTCTTCACCTTCCTTCGGGTTCAAGCTATCCAGGAGCTTTGTCTCCATGGGGGTACTGCGGATATCGGTGGGAACGGCGGCGCAAGCGCTGAGCATTCCGATTAGGCAGAGACCGAGTACTGCACGCAAAGAGTGTCGAAGAGCGGAAATTTGCATATTGATCCCTTGGGGGACTTGCGAATGAGAGAAGAAATCGTGTGACGAGCGATCGAAGTTCACGTGAATAGCCGCGCTACCGATTTGACGCTCTCAGGAAGTTAGAGCAATCCAATGGTCGCGCCGGACTCTCCTGCAATTTCCCTTGGAAGAGTCGAGTGGATATACAAACAGCCGGTTGGCGAACCTACCGGCTGTTTGATCGAACATCTCAATAGGATGAGATGTATTTAGCGATTCACCTTCACGGCCGTTCCTGAAACGGTCACGGTCACAATTTGTACCGGGCCCAGATTGATCAAGAGCAAGTCAACGGCCACGTTGATCAAAGCGTCTGCATCCGGGTTTTCGGCCAGGGCCCTGTCGCGGGCAACCTTTGTCGGAAGCGG
The DNA here is from genome assembly GCA_029259675.1 of Planctomycetota bacterium. Lineage (GTDB taxonomy): Bacteria > Planctomycetota > UBA1135 > UBA1135 > JAJDES01. The sequence continues at coordinate 236 of JAJDES010000128.1, read as the reverse complement.
CTCGGCTGTGGAAAATGCGAGAACGATGATGCCGCGCGCATTGCCACTAACTTCGCCAAGCTCTGTGTAAGTGCCGGCCTCAAGCGGAATGGTCGATTGCAGCAACTGAACGGGGGCTGTTGAAAGGCAACCCGTCATGAACACGAGTGACAGAGCTGCGCAGAGCGTAGCCAACTTCTTTTGAATCGATTTCATATCTTACTACTCTTTGGAAACATCTCCCCGACGCGTGAAGG
>JAJDES010000127.1 GCA_029259675.1 Planctomycetota bacterium | reverse complement strand
CCGTTGTAGCAGGCGGTCGTCGGACAAGTGAGGATGCACTGGCCGACTCTATTGATGAGGGCCTTTTGCAAGGCGTCCCGGCTGAAGGCGAAGAAGAGCAAGCTGACGCCGGGCCGGCCGTCGGGCGCTTCGTCCGGCGTGAGGATGCGTTCAAGCCCGGCCTCGGCGTCGCAGCCGATCACCGAGCAGGCGTAGCCGGTCGATTCGGCGGCGGCGGTCCGGGCCCAGGCCGGGGAATCGGCCGTCACGATCACCGTCGAGGGTCCCAACGAGATCCCCAATACGACGGTGAACGCCAAATCGATCAGCACGGGCGGATTGCGCTCAAGCGACAAGGCCAACGTCACCGGCTACATGAAGATTCTCTTCCGCCGCATTTGCTAGAGCGCCAAGGGCTCCGGGCGGCGCCCAAAGGGTTGAAAGCTTTGCTTGGGAGTTAGAAGCCCTATTCGGTCCATTCCGAAGGCTTCGGCCCTAAATCAAAACAACCGCCCCCGGCGTCACACTGGACGCCGGGGGCGGTTTGCTTGTGTCCGCCCCGGTCGCGGCCGGAGCGGGGCAGGTGCATGCGCTCAGTCGCGGCTGGCGAGCACCAAGCGCAGTACGTACCAGAACAACATCGCAACAGATGCGAAGAGTTCTAGGGCGGCGCCCACGTAGCGATCTTCAGGATAATAGAGAAGAACTTTTGAGGTGTCGTACAGGATCGCGCCGCCGGCGAGGGCGATCATGGCGACGCTGAACCACGGGCCGAGTTCAAAACCTGTGAAGATGCTCAGGGCGATGCCGCCCAAGGCGCAAATGCCGATCCAGCGCAAAGTGGCACCCAAGAAGGTGAAGTCCTTGCGCGTTACAAAGACGATGGCTGTGAGCGCGGCGAAACCGGCCAAGCTAATACCGGCTGCGGTGGTAATCGCGCCGGGAGCGTAGGTGAATGCGATCCACAGCAGGGGCACGAAAATGATCGCCTCGGCCATGACGAACCCCACAAGGGCTAAGTACTGAACGGTGAGACTCTCCGCCTTGTGGGCAGTCGATGTAGCCAGCCAGCTAACGACGACGAAGGCGCCCAAAATGAGCATCCAGTTCATGCCCATCATGGCGGTGGCCATGTTCTCCGCCCAGCCTTGGGTGAAGAAGAGCACTTCGATCATTACGAAGCTGGCGAGGGCGGCGAAGAGGTGCGCGTAGGTGCGGAACAGGAAAGTCGCACGGGCTTCGCGGCTGGCTTCCGCCATGACGACCTGCTCTGAGGTCGTACTGGTGTATGCATGGTCCATCTGATTCTCTCTCGATTGATTCAGCAGGGGCTGCGGTTCCAAAGAAACCACAGTGCAATTCGGTACCCATCGGGTTGGGGGACCGTTTCGCGAAACCAGGATACGGATGGATTGCGATCAGCGCGAACCGAGCACGTAGTCGTAGCGATAAAAGACCTCGAGTGAGAGGGTCATTAAGGCGGTGGAGTACACCCGGCCCCCGCTGAAGCCCCAGGGTCCGTTCGGGTCCCAGGAGCCGCGGCAGCAGCTGTCCTGGCGTTGGCTGCCGAGGATCGCACTGTCCATGGCTCGCTCCCAGGGCTTCCAGTATTGGGCCCCTAGGGAGCTCATTTGGAACATCGCATAGGTTCCGTAATACCAGTAGTACATGTCATTGCCGGCCCCCGGTTCCTGTTTGGGTAGTTTGCGCAGCAGTAGTTGTGCGTGCTGGCGCATGACGTCCTCGTGATCGTCGCGCTGCACGACGGAGTCGCTCGTGGATAGGAATACACGGCACAAAAGGGCCACGGCCGTCATCGCTTCGCCGGCTTGAGCGGGGTAGTGATCGTTGACCCCGGTGACGCGCGATGAGGCATTGCCGGGCGCGTTGTAGCCCACGCGTCCGGTGCCGGGGTCGGTGTTGTCATCGAACCAAGTGAGCGCCGCTTGCAGTGCGCTCGTATCGATCTGCAATCCGGCGTCCCTGGTTGAAGTAAGTGCAAAGACCATCCAACCGGTGATGGAGCTGTCACCCTCGCCCAAGGACGGCACGTCGTAGCGCCAAACTCCGTAGGGGTCGCGGGCTACCGCAATGAAATCGACCGCTTTTTGGGCCGAGCGCTTGAGCAGTGGGCTGTGCGTGAAGGTGTAAGTCTCGCACAGTGCCAAGCTGGCGATGGCGTGGTTGTAAATGAATTCCTTGGCGTGGCGATCACCCAGCAAGCCGTCCGAATCTTGCTGCGCGGTTAGCCAAGCGATTCCACGCGCAACATTGTCGCGATAGATGCCGTGGCTGGTGCTGTTGCCGTTGCCCAGGAAAGCCAAGAGAGCCAGGCCTGTTAGACCGACATCCCACTCCGGTCGGCCGAGCCCGTCTTCGGCGCAGGCGTGCGCTTGACTGGCGGACTCGACTTCGCAGGAGTCGGCGAAATCGTCACTATCCCAATAGCCCTGCGGGTTTTGATGACGTGCCAGCCAATCCAAGCCGGCTGAAACCGCGCGTTCACCACTCCGCGGTGGACTGCCGGTTGATTTGCGGGTGAGGCGAGCATTTTGCTTGCCGGTTGGACCGCCAAGCCCCAGGAGGGCGTTGAGCTCCGTGTCCAAGGGCGAGATGGAGTCGAAGAGCGGCTCGCTGTCTTGTGCGAGATCACTTGGGAAAGCTTCCGACTCCTGGGGCTCTTCTATTTCAGCGAATGCCTCGACAGGCTCGAGCTGGGGTTCGCTGACGGGCGGCAACTCAATCGGAGGCGGGTCATCGTTTGGCAGTTCCTCCGGAGGGATGATCGGGCTAACAACAATGACGGGCGGTGGCTCGTCGGGAATCACATCTCGATAGGTGGACGTGATGAGGAACAAGAGCAAGTGGAAGGCTAGTGAAGCAGCCACCCACGGACTGCGATTCATCCACTCGTACAAGGTGTCGCTGAAACGTTGCGGTGAGTCCGATGCCAGTGCGCTGTGCACCGGTTGCTCGGGTTTCAGATTCGACTGAATCGATTGCTGCATGGCCTTTCATGCGCGCGCAACCGGATACGAACAGCATCCCTCGCGCACGGTCTCGGTTTCTCGGAAGCGCTCGCCGCGTCCACAGTGGACGCGGCTGCGCAAGGAAACCGACTCAGGCCTGACTCGTTTTGTCCTTGGACTGTCAATAACGCTGGGGGGGCTTGAAGGTTCACGTTGAAGTCCTTGCAAAGGGCGTTCTTGCACGAAAAAGGCTCCTGCGACGGAGGTCGCAGGAGCCTTTGAATTGTTGCGCGAGCTTGCGGGCTCGTGCGCGCGCCGGGAATGAGTCCGGGGCTTGCTTTGCTAATTGCCGAGCTTGCTAGCTGGGCTAATCGGACTAGCGCGAGCCGAGCACCTTGTCGTAGCGGAAGAAGACTTCCATGCACAGGGTAATCAAAGCCGTGGAGTACACGCGGCCGCCGGCGTAGCCCCAAGGGCCGTTGGGATCCCATGAACCTTTGTAGCAACCATCGTCCCGCTGGGTCTTGATGATCGCATCGTCCATGGCGTTTTCCCACTTCTTCCAAACGCCGGCCTTCTTGGCTTCCATTTGGTACATGGCGTAGGTTCCGTAGTACCAGTAGTACATGTCGTTGCCGACGCCCGGGTTGTACTCGGGCAAGCGCTTGAGCAACAGTTGCGCGTGCTTGTCCATCAACTCGTCTTCCTCCGGCGAGTGGATCAAGCCCTCGGTGCCGGACAGGAAGATGCGGCAAAGCAACGCTACCGCGGTCATGGCCTCGCCCTCTTCCTTGGGGAAGTGGTCGTTGACGCCGGTTACGCGCGAGCTGAAGGTGCCCGGCGCGTTGTATCCCACACGTCCGGTGGCGCGGTCGGTGTTGTCATCGAACCAAGTCAGGGAAGCCTGCAGTGCGCTCGTGTCAATCTTGAGCCCGGCGTCCTTGGCCGAAGCCAATGCGAAGACCATCCAGCCGGTGATGGACGTGTCATTCTCGCCGATGGAGGGCACGTCGTAGCGCCAAACGCCATAGGGATCGCGCGCGTAGGCGATGTAGTCGATGGCCTTTTGCGCCGAGCGCTTGAGCAGGGGGCTCTTGGTGAAGTAGTAGGTCTCGCACACGGCCAGGGTGGCCAGGGCGTGGTTGTAAATGAATTCCTTCGCGTGCTGATCTCCATAGAGACCGTCGTCATCCTGCTGCTGCTTGAGCCAATTGATGCCGCGCGAAACGGTGTCCTTGTACTCGCCTTCAGCGGGATTGTTGCCCGCACCTAGGAACGCGAGGAGTGCCAAACCCGTGACTCCGACGTCCCACTCGGGGCGGCCGTCGCCGTCGGCGAAATCGGTACCGACGCTGCAGTACTGTCCGAAGTCGTCCGTGTCCCAATAGCCCTCGGGGGCTTGGTGGTCGGCCAGCCATGCAAGTCCGGCAGCCAGGGCGCGCTCGACGGCTTTGCCACCCGAGGCGCGACGACCGCCGCCGGTTCCGCGCTGTCCGTACTTGCCGCCGGCGCCGCCGCCGAGGCCGAGGACATTGCTGAATTGATTCTCGTCAAAGGGGGAATCGGAAAGGAAGTCGGGATCGCCTTCGGACGAGTCGAAATCGATATCGTCGACCGTTTCGAGTTCGTCTACTTCCGCGTCCTGAAGAACGGGTTCGTCGATGACCTCCTCGATGACCTCTTCCTCGATCTCGGGTTCCTCCTCCTCGAAGACCTCTTCAACCGTCTGTTCGATGGAAGCTTGGATCTCCTGGGTGTCTTCGCCGCCGAGCAGGCCCCAGGGAATCGTGTTGAGGATGAAGAAAACGAGCAGGTGGGCGACGGCCGAAATGACCAACCAGGGCGCCCGCGTCATCCAGTCATACAGGATGTCGTTGAAGCTCTGCTCTTCCTCCCAGGGCTTGGGAAGAGTGGTTTCGATTTGGATGTTGCCGTATTCGTCAGTCATGGCTCGGCGAAGCAGTGAGAGTGGCCCCGCTAGATCCAGCGGGGGTCCAGCTGTGGAGTTCAGCTGCGTGGGGATGCCGTATGGAGTGCAGTCGAGAGCGTCAGATTGTCCCAGTCGATGATGCCAACTGGTGGTCCCAGTCGATTGTGCCAAAAAGGGAGAAGATTCGACCGCTGGTTAGATTGGAAGCGAAAGTTTGAGTCGGGGCAGGTCAGAAGGCCGGCCGGGCGTCGATCCCAGCCACGGTGGCCGGCCCGATACCGGATCCGGTGCCGCATTGGTGCCCAAAACGCGAGAATCGCGGCCACGCGTGGGTGGCCGGAATACTCGCAGCGGCTCAAACGCTCCAGTTGCGAATGGGTTCAGAGTATATCGAGGCAAGTCCTACCTCGCGTGGCGAAGGGAGTTTCCGGGCATTTGGAGCGACCGGGGCGCTCCCGTTGAAAGCCTGTGGAAAAGTCGTTCGAGATTCCAATCCAGAGTCAGTATGTCGCCCTGGGGCCCAATGCGGGGAGGGAGCCGCCGACCTGGCCCAGCGGGATGTGGGCAAGTTTGTGGAAAACCTGTCGAAAGGGCCCGAACAACTTGGGAGCGAGCTTTTTTCAGTGAGGGCCACACTGGAATGCTCAGGCGCACCGGGGAGCGCCAAGACCCATCTGCAGTTCCCCGGAGGGCCCAGTTGCCGGCCTGGGACCCTCGATCGCCAGCGACCCACAGCTCCCACGGGCGAAGCAAAACGTTGCGGCTGGCCGAGTGCTCTACTGAGCCTCGGCCGCAGCTAGGAAGGGCTCCGCGATGTAGGCCCTGCGCAAGAGGTTGTCTTCACCCTCGGAAACGAGGAAGGCATCGCGCTGGTACAAGACGCGCCGCTTCAGGTCCGATTGGACCCCCAATTCGTCAAAGGCCTTGGCCGGGCCACCCTCAGCGCGTGAGATCAACTTGAAAATGCCCCATACCGAGGGCGGCCCCTGCTCTTGCCCGGGAATGATCAGGGGCATGGGCTCGGACAGCGCATTGATCTGCGCCAACTCTGCGAAATTTCGAATTTCCTCGATGGCGATGTTGCGAGTGTTGACCTTGAGCACGCCCAGGGCGCCGGGGGCGGAGGGATCTTCGCTGGGCGGGGGGGGGCTGTATTGCCGAACGAGAATACCCATGTCTTCACCGGCTTGAATGCGTCCATGCAACTCGATGGCGAATTCCTGTGCGCTGCCCTTTTCCAGGGCGATGGCCTGGTCATCGGAAACCAGTAGTTGCTGCAGCTCGACGCTTGTCGGCTCGGCATAGAGTTCGCGATTGCTGCTGTAGTAGTAGCGCAACTCGCCGGGTCTAACGAATCGATCGCGGGTCGGTCGCGGCCCGCTTTCAACTCCGCGCACACTGCGCTGCCAATTGTCCTCAAAGACTTCCTTGCGGGTCTCGCTAAAGGCGCTTTGGGCGTCCTTGCCCTGGGCCTCGAGGAAATTGACATAGCCTGCCAGCCCCAGTTCCTTGCGACGAGTGTCCAAGTAGCGGCCCACATTCGCGTCCAAGCCGGCTGGATCGACGCCGTCGAGCTCGCGCCCAGCTTGGGAGCGCAGCTGGCGCCGAATGGCATCGCGCCGCACGCGCTCTTGGATTTCGCGCAATTGCTCGCGCGTTGTGACCTCTTCCGTTTCGCGCATCAAGCGCATGGCTCGGTCCAACTGGCGGTAGGTGATGATGTCGTTGTTGACGATCGTCACCACTCCGTCGAGCACGCGCCAGTCGGCTGAATTGTCGAAGCCGGGGCCGCCCGCGACGGGTGCCGGCGGGCCGACTTGGGGACCGACTTGAAGGGCTAGGAGCAGCAGGGTGCTAATCATTGAGCGTGGGTGGGCTTGCGTTCGCGCGGCATTTTCGGAACGCCAAGGTCCAGATTCAAGAGGCCTTCGAACCAGGTGAGGGCCGCCTGCGGCGATGAAACGGGCCGCTTCGGCTCCAGCCGGGCCAATCCGGTCCGTATCGGCCGCAGGATCGCATTTTGACCGGAAAAAGTCTGCTCCAGCAGCACGCGATCGCTGAATTCAATTTGGAAGTGATCTTCGCGCCAGGACAGGCGACGAATCCGCAGCGGCAAAAGCGCGGCGCGCAAACGAAATTGGCGCACAAGGGCGAGGGCTTCTTCGGGGATGCGGCCGAAGCGATCGCGCAGCATGGACTCAATCACGGTGGCCGATTCCGCATCGCGAATGGAATCGAGTTGACGCAGGATTTCCAGTCGACTTTTGGAGGAGGGAATCCATTCGGAGGGCAGGAAAGCGCGCAGACCGAGTTCGAGCTCGACGCCGCCCTCGGCCTCCTGGGCCGCGGTGACAATGGCCGCGTCCACAGGGCCGCCGCCGGAGGCCTGGATCGATTCAACCGTTTGCTTCAAAAGTCGGCAGTACATGTCGTAGCCGATGGCCGCGATATGCCCCGATTGTTCGGGCCCCAACAAGTTGCCGGCGCCCCGAATTTCCAGGTCGCGCATGCTGATACCGAAGCCGGCGCCCAGCTGATTCATTTCCTCCAGTGCCTTGAGTCGCTCTTGGGCTTGCTTGTTGATCGGCTTGGTTTCGTCCACGAGCAAGTAGCAATAGGACTTGTGATTTCCGCGCCCCACGCGACCGCGCAGTTGGTGCAATTCGGAAAGTCCGAAACTTTCGGCGCGGTGAATCAAAATCGTGCCGGCGGTGGGGATGTCGATTCCGTTCTCGATGATTGTGGTGGCGATCAACACGTCCGCTTCGTGGCGCGTAAACGCGTCCATGACCTTGCGCAGCTCGCTGCCGCCCATCTGACCGTGGCCCACGAGGAAGCGACATTCGGGTACAAGCGCCATGAGTTCGCGCTCGATGACGTGGATGTCGGTAACGCGGTTGTGCAAGAAGAATACTTGCCCATCGCGGTTCTTTTCACGCAGCAAAGCTTCCCGAACGGCGTCGCGATCACTCGCCTTGATCAGCAACGTTTCGATGTCCTGGCGTCCGTCCGGAGCAACCGTCAAGGCGGAAATATCGCGCAAGCCTGCCAGGGACATGTGCAGTGTGCGCGGAATGGGAGTGGCCGACAGGGTCAACATGTCCACCGTCGCGCGGAACTTCTTGAAGTGCTCCTTGTGAGTCACCCCAAAGCGCTGTTCTTCGTCGATGATGACCAGACCCAAGTTGGCCATCTCAATCTTCTTGGAGAGCAGCTTGTGTGTACCGATCAAAATATCGATCGAACCGTCCGCGGCTCCCGCCGCAATTTCCTTGAAGCGTTTGCCGGCCTGATGGCGCGAAACCATGGCCACTTCGACGGGGAAATCGGAGAGACGTTCGCGGAAAGTGCGTTCGTGTTGACTGGCCAAAACGGTGGTCGGAACAAGCAGCGCCACTTGTCCTCCGCCGCTAACCACGCGAAAGGCGGCGCGCACGGCCAATTCGGTTTTCCCAAAGCCCACATCGCCGCACAGCAGCCGGTCCATGGGGCGCTCGCTGGCGAGATCCGTTGCGATCTCCGTATCCACGGTTGCTTGGTCGACCGTGTCCTGCCAGGGGAAGGCCTGCAGTAGATCGCGCAGCATCTCGTCGTCTGCCTTCCAAGCCTTGCGCTGATGCATTTCGCGTTTGGCTTGAACTTCCAACAGTTCAGCGGCCAAGTCGGCAACGGCCAGGCCGACCTTTTCTTTGCGCTTGCGAAAGGACTGGCCACCGACCTTGTCCAGCTTGGGCGCCTTGGAGCCGCTACCGATGTAGCGCTGCACCAAATCCACGCGACTGGAGGGTACATACAGATTGACCTCGTCCTCAAAGATGAGGTGCAGGTGCTCTTCTTCGCCCGTTCCGCGCGGCATGCGCTCGAGACCGGCATAGCGCGCCAGTCCGTGCACGGCATGCACAACCAAATCGCCCACGCGCAGTTCGAAGAAGGACTGCAGGGCGCGTGAAGCGTGCTTGGACTTTTTGGATGCCGTGCGCTGCCCGACTTCGACGCCGGCTAATTCGCGATGGTTGACGATGGCCCACTGCAGATCGGGCAACCGAAACCCCTTGGTCAGGTTGCCGAGTGGTGTTTCAACATGCTGGGCGGCGGCGTCAAAACCGGCTTCCTCGAGCACGGTGCGAAAGCGGTGTTGCTCCCCTTCGTTGACGCACAGGATGTGCACGCGCGTGCCGTCGAGCGTCAAGGCGCGCAGGGCCTCGGGGGCTTTGCGAATGCCGACGGCCAGGCCCTGAACGGAGCGCGTTTGGAAGTCGATAGCGCCGCTGGGCAGGCTTTGCAGCGACAGCTTGGGGTGCTTGTCGCGCGCTTGTCGCAGAAGATCGAGCGCGCGCGCATGGGCGCTCGATTGAAGCCGCAGGCCGCCTTCTTGATCTTCAATGCGCAGCGGTTCGAGTTCGACCCAAGTTGTACTCTCGAAGAGCAAGTTGGGCAGGGTTGTGCCGCTGCCGTCTTGCACCCCGCCCGCATCGTGGGCCAAGCAGAGCGACACTTGTTGTGAACTCTCAACACTGCGTTGGTCGCCCGGGTCGAAGCTGCGCAGGGATTCGATCTCGTCATCGAAGAGTTCGATTCGCAGTGGCAAGTCGGCGGCAAAGGGAAAAACGTCGAGGATGTCTCCGCGCACGCTGACTTCTCCCGGCTTTTCGGCCAGGGGTTCGCGGCGATAGCCGCCGGCAACCAAACGTTCGAGCAGGGCTTCGGAATCGAGCTTGTTGCCCGTTTGCAAGTGCAGGAAATCGCCCTCGATTTCACTGGGTGAGGGAATCGGCTGCAGCAGCGACAGCAATGAGCAAACAATCAAGCGCGGGCGTCGCTCGGCGGGGCCGGCCATGCGCTGGGCCATACTCAAGCGGGCGCGGATGGTGGCCGGATCGGCATGGGCCCCGCCCGCGCGGGTGGTTTCGCGCACGGGAAAGGGCGTGGGCTCGAGTCCGAGGGTGCGCAAATCCGCGGCCACCGCTTCCGCTTCGGATTCGCTCGAAACAACGATTAGGAACGTGCCGCCCCTGCGCGTGACCAGTCGCGCCAGAACCAGGCTTTGGGAGGAGCCCCACAGGCCGCCCGCAACTGCGCTGCGCGCGCTGTTCAATCTGTCTTGCAGTTCGCGGAAGCACTCCAGCCCGTCGAGTTCGGCGGGATCGAGCGCCGAAGTGCGGGTGATCTCAGTCATGACTAGGGTGCATCGGGGAGATTTTCTTGGTCTCCATTGGATGCATCATCCGTGATTGCACTGGATTCCTGGTCCGCTTTTTTTGCAGCGGCAATTTGAGCGGCGGAGTCGGCGTTGTTGGGCGCCTGTTTCTGGGAGGTTTTGCTCCCTTCGCTTTGACGGGAGCGGGCGGTCGCCAAGCCGGAGGTGCTGCGATCCGATTGGGAATGGTCATCCCCAACAAAACCCTCGCTGGAACTCGGGGCCTGGTGTGCGCTGCCGATCAAATTTTCACCCGAGAGGGCCGCTTCCGCATCTTGAACAATCAGCGCCTCGTGGGCCGCCCAACGCTCAGCTTCTTTGCGCGTGCGTCCCCATGCGCTGGGGTAGCAATTGTTGTTGACTTCGGCTGCCACCAGGAAAGCGCGGGCGTGGGCCTTGCCGCGTTGATCGAGCACGACGTAGTTCGGGGGCTTGCCGGTCAGCACCTGACTGCGCTGTTGCAGCACTTGCTTGGGATTCGGCCCGGGCTGACTCTTGCGAACGCGTTCGAGCGGACCCTTGAGCGTTTCCAGCGCGAAGATTTGTGCCGCAGCAAAACCACCGTCGAGGTAGACGGCGCCCAAAACGGCCTCGTAAAGGTTGGCCAGTACGGAGCGGGGCAGTGCGCGATTGCGCATGCCGCTACCCATGCGCGCGGC
>JAJDES010000126.1 GCA_029259675.1 Planctomycetota bacterium | reverse complement strand
CCTTTCCTTGCCGGCCGGCTGAAATTGTTGCATGGAGCCGGGCGGAATGGCGGGCGCTTTGCGGCAAGCTCATGCCAGGAACCATGTTAAGCGCACATGGAAAATGAATGTAAGCGCCGGTGATGGGTCGTGGCGAGGGGCGCAGGGCCGGCATCTCCCACGGCATTCTTGCCGAGGGAGCCGCGTTGCTTTGCAGCTTTTTCGCCCGGCCGCCTAGCATGGTCGCCGGCCGCGATCGCCCTTCGCCCCTGCCCGCAATACCGCCCGTGATTGACGGGCCACTGAATCCCGCTCAACCCATGAACTTCACTTTGTTCGGTTCTCGTGCACTCTTGGCCGGCCTCAGCCTGGCTCTGATGTTTGGACGCCCGGCCCTGGGCCAAGGTGGCGCAAGCGAGGCCACTTACCCGCGCGAAAGCTGGCAGACCTACGCAAACCCGGAGCAGGCCGGCTTTTCGCAGGCGGGATTGGACGGTGCCAAGCGTTACTACGACTCCTTGCATGCAGCGGCCGCCATGATCGTGTACGACGGCGCCGTCTTGGCCGCCTGGGGCGACGTGCAGCGACGCTTCATGTGCCATTCCGTCCGCAAGAGTTTCATGAGCGCGGCATGGGGGGCGCGCGTCGATCGTGCCGAAGCGGACCTATCCATGACCTTGGCGGAGCTCGGAATCGACGACTTGCCGCCGAAATTATCGGAAGTAGAAAAGCGTGCCACCATTCTCGACCTGTTGCAGGCGCGCTCCGGCGTTTACCGCTTGGCTGCCTACGAGTCGCCGCAAAACCCAAAACCGGCGCGGCACAGTCACGAGCCGGGAACTTTTTGGTGCTACAACAATTGGGACTTCAACGCCCTGTTGACGATTTACCAAGAGCAGTTCGCGTGCGACTTTTTTGAGAGTTTCGATCAACTCATCGCGAGTCCAATTGGAATGCAAGACTATCGACCGCGGGACGGTTACTTGCATTATGAGCCGGAGAAGTCGCTGCACCCGGCCTACCCCTTTCGAATGTCCGCGCGCGACATGGCGCGTTTCGGCCTCTTGTACTTGCGCAAGGGCCGCTGGGGCGAGCGGCAGGTTTTGAGCGAAGCTTGGGTGCAGCGCAGCCAAACCTCCTATTCCGAAGCCTGGGGTGGTGATGGTTACGGCCTTTTGTGGTGGACCGCCGGCGATGAGGATCTCAAGCAGTTGGGCATGTACTCCGCGCTGGGCGCGGGCGGCCACGCCATTGACGTATTGCCCGGCGCCGATTTGGTGCTGGTGTTTCGTGTAGACACCTTTGCGGGGCACTCCGTCAGCAGCGATGAGCGCAAGGAATTGTTGCGGCGAGTGCTTGCGGCGAAAGTGGGACCTGCAGAACGGGGAGCGCAATTGGTCGATCTCGAAACCACTCCGAGGATCAAGGGGACAGCGCAGGGAGACCTCGCGCGCTACACGGGTGCGGTGACACGCGCCGGCGGATTGACCTCCAAGGTTGAGCTGGGACCCGACGGCGGCTTGATTTTGAGCTTGCCCCGTGCGGGCCATTTTGACCTCATCCCAAATGGCGGCGACTCGTTTCGAATTGCTGACATGGAAAGGGATATTGTTCTTCGCACGCACAAATCCGGAGGCCTGGCTGAAATCGTTAGTGAGGCGGATTTGAATCGTCAAGGCTACGAACTTCTAGCCCAAGGCGAATTGGAGCGAGCGCTCGAGGTCTTCAGGCGCAATGCGGATCTGTATCCGCAGTCAGCCAATGCTCGCGACAGTCTCGGTGAAGCGCTCGAGCAAATGGGCATGTTGGAGGCCGCGGCATCCAACTTCGCAATGGCCGTCGAACTCGAAACGGCGAGTGAATCCACGCGCGGCTTTTACCGTGCGAATTTAGCGCGCGTTCGCGCGGCGCAATCCCTCGGTTCGGTGGGGGGGGATTTGTCCCTGGAGGCCACGCTGGACGCCCTTTACTCCGCGTTCACGCATGGACCCGGCGAAAAACTGAAACAGGCTGAGTTGGAAGCATTGTTCTTGCCGTCGGCGGTATTCGTTCAACCTGCGCGTCCGGGCGCTGAGCGCAAGGTCGACAACCTGGAAGTCTTCTTGGCCGACTTTCGCGCCTTCCTAGAAACACCTGATGTGCAGCGGGGCGGCATTGCTGAGCACATCCTCGCGAGCCGAATCGATCAGTTCGGCGACATCGCTCACGCTTACGTCGCTTTTCAACCGGTGTATGGCGCCGGCGCCCAAGCGCGTGCCATGCGGGGCTTGGACAGCTTTCAATTGGTTCGCACGGACGGTCGTTGGCGCGTCGTGTCGATGACGACGCAATTCGAATCGGAAGATCAGGTCCTGCCCGAGCGATTTGTCGAATAGCGAGAGCGTGATCGGGATTCGTTTCAGATCACAACTGCGCGCGCTTGGACGAAGGAGTAGAAGAACACGGCATTGGGGTCGTGGCCCACTCGCGTCAACTCTGCCTTCATGCCTGCGACGGTTTCATCTGTAACCGCACCGGCTTCCACGAGACCTTCGGCGCCGGAAACGAGCAATTCGGACCAGTAGTCCAGAAATTCCGCGCGCTCGCCCGGAGCCCGGTTGTCGAGATGAATGTTGCAGACGTGGGTTCGAATGTCCTGGTAGCCGACGGCCTGCAGCAGGTTGCCGAGCTTGGCGCCCACGAAGGGGTCGCCGCCAAGTTCCAACTGACGGTCATTGAAGGCCATCCAGTAGTTCATGGTGTGCGGGCTGTAGGGATCGAGAAAGAAGCTCGCGTTTTGCACCTCGGTTACAACCACTGGTGATCCCGGTCGCAGGACTCTGCGCACTTCCGAAAGCACGCGGGCGGGGTCGCCGACATGTTCGAGGATCCAACACAAGAAGGCGGAGTCGAAGCTATCTGATTTAAAGTCGAGCTGCATGGCATCGCCCTGCAACAATTCGTAGCGACCGTCAGCCCAGGGTATGGAGGCCAAATTTTGACGGGCTTTTTCGAGGTTGCTTAGTGACGCGTCGACTCCGGTCACAAAGATATCCGGGAAGTGGCGCAGTAGAATTTCCGTTTGGGCCGCAACCCCGCAACCGATTTCCAGCAGTTGTCGCGAGCGCCTTAGGGGCAATTTGTCGTGCACACGGTGCTCGATGAAGCGCGCTTGGCGCCGCAATCGATCCTGCTCTTCGGCCGTGAATCCGTGCATGTAGCCCTTCGCATTTTCGGATGCACTCATGTGGTTTGCTCTGCTTTCAGCCGGAACTACTTGTTTAAGAACAATCTAATGTCATCGGGTTCCAGGGC
>JAJDES010000125.1 GCA_029259675.1 Planctomycetota bacterium | reverse complement strand
CTTGCTACTCAACGACGGCAAGGGTCACTTTGAGGACGCATCCTTTGTGCAATTCGCGAAAATTGATCGTGAGGGTGCTTCCGGTGTTCTGATCGAGGATTTTGATCGGGATGGGGATCAGGACATCTTCGCGGCGGCCATTCACACCAATCGAATTTTGCTGCAAGGGGAGAACGGTGAGTTCACGGAGCACCAATTGCCCTCTGCCGAGAATTCCGCACGGGCCACGGCGGTGGCTCGGGATGTCGATGGCGACGGCTGGCTCGACGTGCTTTGCCTTTCGCACGGGTCCTTGAATCGACCGGGTCCCAGTTCGGCGGACAATGCGGACAATGGAGATTTGACGCGCATGTACCGCGGGCTCGGAGGAGGACAATTCGAGGATGTCACCGAAGCCTGGGGGCTTTCCGCGGAGGGCCGGCGTTTCGCCTTCGCGGCCGACTTTGCCGACTTCGACGGTGACGGTGATGAGGATCTATACGTGGCCAATGACTTCGGCCCCAACATTCTCTACTGGCGCGAGGACAAGCCTTCCGGTGTGCACTTTCGTGCGGAAATCGAGCCACTCAAGGAATTCGACGTGGGCTTTTCCATGGGCGCATTCTTTGCGGACTTGGACGGCGACTTGGACCTCGACATGTACGTGACCAACATGTCGTCCATCGCTGCGGATCGGCTGCTCAAGCATCCGTCGGCGCCCAAGGTCGGCAGCAGATTGCGCCGATCGATGGAGATGCTGGCCCGCGGCAACAGCGTTTTGCTGGCCCAGGACGGGAAGTTCATCCAGGCCCCTTTGGAAGCAGGCGCTGTCAAAGCGCAGTGGGGTTGGGGTACGGCCGTCTTTGATTTCGACAACGATCGCGACTTGGACATTGGCTGCGTAAATGGCTTCCTATCCAAGGGCACGGATGACGGACGCGACATCTCAAGTTTGTGGTGGCGCTACGGAGTTCCGGCCTACGGCGCGGCCGAAGGCAGTCGCATTGTTTCCATCACCGGAAACCTGCGGCGCGGTTGGTCGTGGTCGGGCTTCGACCGCAATCGCTTTTTCGTCAATAGCGGATCCGCGCAGTTTCGCGATATGAGCGAAGTCTTCGGGCTCGATCACGTTGCCGACGGTCGCGGGTTGGCGGCAGCTGACATAGACGGTGATGGGGATTTGGATTTGATCGGAACCAACCTGAATTACCCTCCGGTTGCGGTGTTGCGCAATAATTTGGCGCGCGAGGGGCACTCGGCATACTTTGACTTGCGGGCAGCGGATCACGGTTCCGCGGTGGGCGCGCAATTGGTGTTGCGCGACGAGCAGGGAGCACAAATGAGGGTTGTTGGTGCGGGCACCGGCTTCCTAACGATGCAGCCTCTGGTGCAACACTTCGGCCTGGGCGCAAGTGATCGAATTGATTCGCTGGAAATTCGCTGGCCCAATGGCGAATTGCAAACACTGCAAGAACTCGAAGTGGATCGCAGTTATGTGATTGAACAGGGCAAGGGAGTCCTTTCCAAGCGCGGGTATGAGCCTGTCAAAAAGGAGCGACCGGCCGAATGGGATCCCGAGCGCGATCAGCCCAGCATCATTCGCAGCGCCCGTCGCGTTAGTCTGCGGGGCCTGCCCTATGTGGACGAAGCCGGTGACAGCGTCAACCTCGTTCCAGGAAGTGCGGCCCGTATGGGTTCGCTCCTATGCTTGTGGAGCGCGCAACATCCTCTGTCGCCCGAGAAGTTTGCTGAGTTGAAGCGCTTTGATACGCGCGAGAAGGGTTTGCAGATTCTCCCCATGCAATTGGAGGGCGACGGTCCGAATGAAGGCGAGCTGCAGCCCCTTGTGGAATCGTCCACCGTACCCTCGGCCCGCATCAGTGGGGGCGATCGTGAAGAATTGGACAGGGCGCTGTCGGCTATTCGCGGCGACCTGCCCCTGCAGCTTCCGCTCTACCTCTTGGTATTGCGCAATGGAAAGGTGCTGGCTTTTTCCGATGGCGACGTGGATTGCGACAGTCTGGAGTTCTTCCTCGAATACTTGCGCAAGGTGGAACAAGCCACCAGTGGTGGTCGCCGCAAGCGATCTCGCTGAAATGCCGTTGCCGCTTTCATGCTCCGGCAGCTTGCGCCGGGTTGCGGCTCCTGCCGTTACCAAGACTTCGCGCAGGTGTTTCCCGCAGGATCGAACCCATAACGCATCTGGATGATGAGTCGGCAAGCCTCGAACTGCACGGCCCGCACGGCGGGTGATGGGAGCCCATCTCGGGCGTGTACATTCATGCGCATGTTGAGAGTGGCGCCTGTTGTGGGTCTGTCGCTTGTTCTTGCCGTCGGTTGCGGTGGCGGGTCAAGCGAGGGCGAGCGTCCGCCCGATGTCGTATTGCTTGTGATTGATACCCTGCGTGCCGATCGACTTTCCTGCTACGGCTACGAACGCAACACGACACCATTCTTGGATAGCCTCGCGGCGGAGGGGACACTCTTTGAAGACGTAACTTCGCAGTTCGCGTGGACCTTGCCGTCCATGGTCTCAATCTTCAGTTCACGCTATTTGGGTGGGCGCCAAGTCGGACTCTCGGAGGCTGAGGAAACTCTCGCCGAAGTCTTCGAGCAAGCCGGTTATGTGACCGTAGGCGCTGTAGCGAATGCGTTGATACAGACCGATACAGGCTTGGCGCAGGGCTTTTCTCACTTCTTCGCTCCCGATCCCAGCAGCGCCGATGAGTGGAGCCTTGAAACCCTGGCTCAAATGACGGAGCCCATACTTTCTTCATTGGATGCGAAGGGCGGCGCTCAACGCAGGCCCGTCTTTTTGTATTTACACGCGCTCGAGCCCCACGACCCCTACGTCACCTATGGGGCTTGGGAGTCCGAATTGCCACTCGACGGCGCTCGATCACTGCCCCTCGACGGTTGGCATTCGCAGCATCTGGCGGAGATCGGCTTTGATGCGCACGCGCAGTCTGAAGCGCTTGAGTTGCTAAGTGAAAGGCGTGCGCGCTACGACCACGAATTGCGTCAGGTTGACCGGCAGGTCGAGAGCGCATTTGGGATGCTCAGGAGCTGGGGCTTACTCAGCAACGCGATCGTTTCCGTGGTTTCAGACCACGGAGAGGGACTTTGGGATCACGTTTCACCTACGGACCTTTTGAAGCCAGTCCTGAATCGGGAAGCCTCGGGCAATAAGGCCATGGGCTACTTCTACAAGAAGCACGGCGCGATTCAATTTCAGGAAGTGACGCGCACTCCGTGGATTTTGTGGGGGCAGGGAGTTCCGAAGGGATTGCGCGTTTCCAATCCGGTTCAAAATTTGGACGTGGCTCCGACCCTGCTTGAAATGGCGGGTTTACCAAGCCTAGCTCAGGCCCATGGTCGGGAGCTTGGGTCGTGGCTCCAAAACGATGACCAAGGCGCGCGCGATGCACTTGAGCACGTTTTCTCCTACGGAGTGGCGACGGCCTCGGTGCGCGAGCCGGCCAGTGGTTTGAAGCTGATCATCCGCAAGAATCCGCGCACGCTCAAACGCGAGCGGCAGGTGTACCTAAGCGTGCAGCTTTATGATTTGAGGCGCGATCCCCTTGAGCGTGAGGACCTTGCAGAACAAATGCCCGCTGAAGTGGAGCGCCTGACCAAGATTCTCCAGGAATGGGAGCAAAATCATCCGGTGCGAGCCGAAGCTATGGATACGGAAGCGGACCAAGAGAGGTTCAATGCGCTCGGTTACACCGGTGATGATGTTGGGCATTGAGTCCAAGGGACTCCTTTTACGAAGATTGGCTCTTGCAAACTCGGGCAGCAGCGACATCAAAAGTCGCACAGTGCATAGCGTTCAGCGGTGGCTTCCCGGGGTTGTTGAATACTCGGCCGGATAGCTACAGATTGGGAGCCCAGAGTGGGTCCGCCTTGGGGTACTCGCAAAATTTTAGGGTTCAACGGCAGCGGGTATCCACTCACGCTTGTTGCAAACCAATTCGATTGCAACGCGATCGCGCAGAACTGTTTTGAGTTGCGCTCGCGAGGCCAATTCCAATTGATCTCCGAAGTACGGCGAATCCGGCCGACTCGAATTGCCATAGGTCAATAGGCTTCGGGCCTTCACCTTGGAGCCGAATTCAACGACGGCAACATAACTGTCACCGCCAATGACGCGGTTGGACGTGGTCGTTGCCGGCGCAAAGTCGAAGACGCGCGCAATGCCCAATTGACCCATGCCACCGCTGCAGGGCCAGTCGAAGGCTCCCCGTTGCAAGCGAAAGACTTCGCCCCAAGGAACATCTAGATTGGGAAATGAGCGGCCGACTGCTTCCACCGCCTTCTCAAGGGCCACAAATGCTTGCTCGGAATTGGCCAAGCCACGGGGCGTGCTTGTGGGGGCTTGCGGATCCCAGGGAGTTTCAAAGATGCCTTCGCCGCCTCCAAGGAACTGCGCAAAGACCAGAAACAGTACGGTACCCTTGCTGTCCGCATTGGCCCTGCGGTCCCAGTCCGCGAGGACATCCCAGCCTCGTCGCAGTGGAGTTGCCGTGGGCGGCGGGTCATTTTGCAGGAAACTTGGAAGGATGCGCTGGGCCAGCTCAACTTCAGTGTCGGCCCAGAGCATTTCCAAGCCTTCCGAACTCATGGGCCCACTCGCGTGCAACTTGCGAGCGAAGGCCTGGGCGCGCAGTTGCATGAACTCAGGAGCTATGTAGGGCGGAAAATCGGATTTTGCAAGCTCGGCGGGAAGCGTCGTATTCCACGGCGGATCGTTGCAGCTCTGTAGCCAGCCGCTGCCTGGGTTCAATACACGCGGCAATTCGGTTAGCGAGTGGTAATCGCTCCAAACAAGCTCAGAGTTGTCGCCGGGAACGATTCCGCTCCAATTTAGTTCGGGGTCACTTCGCTTGGGATTCAACCCTCCGAACTGATGCAAAATGTGACCTTCGGAATCAGCGTACAAGGTGGTGAATGTCGGAATTTGCTGCCTCGCCAATGCCCGCTCAAATTCGGCATGGGATTGTGACTTGGCCATGTCCCACCACTGTTCCAGCGCCTTGGGACGGTCCAGTCCGGCAACGCGCATGGCAATGGCTTGACGTCCGCTTTGGGCGATCACGGGACCGTGCATCGACTCCGAAAATTGAATGGACTGCGGCTTTACGTTCCCGTCCGTGTCCATAACTTCAATCGTGGCGGATTTAGTTTCCAACGCTTGCCATTGGCCGTCGAGGCGATAATGCTTTTGCTTGCCATGCTCCACGGGGCCCTGGAGGGTAAGTCGGAACAGGTCCACCGCGTCCAGGGTGTTGAGCGTGTGTGCCCAACCTAGTTTTTGGTTGAAGCCCATGGTTAAGCATGGAAACCCGATCAAGGTGGCACCGCTGAGGTTGAGTTCCGGTGTTTGAAGATGCGCTTCCGTCAGTTGCGTGCTTCCGTCCCACGGCAGGTGGGGATTGATCAGCAGCATGGCCTT
>JAJDES010000124.1 GCA_029259675.1 Planctomycetota bacterium | reverse complement strand
ATAAAGACGCGCACCAATTGATCGCCGCGCGAATCCGAGTCCAAACGCGGCAATCCCTGTCCGCGCAAGCGAAAGACCTTGCCGCTTTGTGTTCCGGCGGGAACGCTCATTTCAACCTTGCCGCGCAGGGTTGGAATCTCGACTTTGGTGCCCAGTGTGAGTTGGCCGAATGAGAAGGGCACTTCGGTCATGACGTCCGGGCCGCTGCGTTGAAAAGCTTTGTGCTCCTTTTCGCGCACGATGCAATAAAGGTCACCATTGGGCGCGCCGGGCTCACCCGCATCGCCGGCAGCCGTTACGCGAATGCGCATGCCCTCTTCGACTCCGGCCGGAATGGCAATCTTGATGTCGTTCTTGACGCTCTTCTTGCCCGCGCCCGAGCAGCTTGTGCAGGGCTTGTCGACGGATTCGCCACTGCCGTGGCAGGTGGGGCAAGCGGTGGCCAAGGTGATGAAGCCTTGGTTGCGCGCGACTTGTCCACGCCCGCCGCAGGTGCTGCAGGTGCTTTTCTTGGAGCCGGGCGCAGCGCCGGATCCACTGCAGCTGTCGCAATGGGCCTGTTGCTTGAGAGCAATCGTGCGCTCGACACCCTCGTCAATCTCCTCCAGGGTTAGATCGAGGGCAATCTTTAAGTCTCGACCGGGGGCGGGGCCGCGCCTGCGACGTCCGCCGCCGCCGCCGAACAAGTCACCGAAGATGCCGCCTCCGCCGCCGCCTCCACCGCCGAAAATGTCGCCGAATGCGGAGAAGATGTCCTCCATATTGTTGAAGCGCACGCCGCCGGGAAAGCCGCCCTGGCTGAAGGCCGCATGACCGTATTGGTCGTACTGGGCGCGCTTCTCGGAGTTGCCGATTACATCGTAGGCCTCAGCCGCTTCCTTGAAGGATTGCTCGGCGACGGGATCGTCCGGATTGCGGTCGGGGTGGAACTTCAAGGCCAACTTGCGGTAGGCCTTTTTAATTTCCCCTTCGCTCGCATCGCGGGCCACGCCCAGGATTTCGTAGTAATCGCGCTTGTTGCTCATGAAATTGGCGGCTCTCGATCGGGACTGGCGCAGGACATGCGAACGGCGGGACCCTCTGGTCCCGCCGCGTGATAGCTGTCCTTGTTATGGAATCGCAGACTAGGAAGCGGACTCCCAGTCCGAAACCCTTGACTTCGCTCGGCAGGACCAATCGAAGCCGGACGAGTGAGACCCTAGGCCTTCGAGGCGTCCGTTTCTTTGAGCTCGGTGACCATCGAGTCGGTGGTCAAGAGCAATCCGGCGATCGAAGCTGCGTTTTGCAGAGCCGAGCGCACGACCTTGGCCGGATCGACGATACCGGCCTTGAACATGTCGGTGTACTCGAGAGCGAGGCTGTCGAAGCCAATCGACTTGCCCTTTTCCCGCACCATCTCAGCGATCACCGAACCGTCTTCGCCGGCGTTGGTGGCGATTTGGCGCAGGGGAGCACTCAAGGCCTCACGAATGATTTGGGCGCCGAAGCGCTCATCACCGCGCAATTTCAGCGCATCGACGGCTTGCTCGGCCCGAATGTAGGCCGTTCCGCCACCGGGCACGATGCCCTCTTCGATAGCGGCCCGGGTTGAGTTGAGCGCGTCCTCAACCAAGTCCTTGGTGGACTTGACTTCGGCGTCGGTGTTGCCGCCGACCTTGAGTACGGCCACGCCTCCGGAGAGCTTGGCGAGTCGTTCCTGAAGCTTCTCGCGATCGTAATCGGAGCTGGTGGCTTCAATTTGACGCTCGATTTGATTGCAGCGTTCCTTGAGGCTGCGGCTGGTTCCGGAACCGGATACGACGGTCGTCGAATCCTTGGTCACGCGCACCGTTTTGGCGCTGCCCAGGTGCTTGACGGTGACCTTGTCGAGGGAAAGTCCGAGCTCCTCGGTGATCGCGGTTCCGCCGGTGAGGCAGGCGATGTCGCCCAGGTAGGCCTTGCGTCGCTCGCCGAAGCCGGGGGCTTTGACGGCGCAAACATTGAGAATGCCGCGCAACTTGTTGATGACCAAAGTAGCCAGCGCTTCGCCGTCGATATCCTCGGCGATAATCAGCATCGGGCGGCCGCTTTGGGCACCGAGCTCAAGCACGGGAATCAATTCGCGCGCACTGGAGATCTTCTTCTCGTGGATCAGGATCAGGGGATCCTCGAGATCGGCGGTGAGCTTGGCGGGGTTGGTGGCGAAGTAGGGCGAAAGGTAGCCCTTGTCGAACTCCATGCCTTCGACCACATCGAGTTCTGTTTCGAAGCCGCTGCCCTCTTCAATACTGATCACGCCTTTGTCGCCGACTTTTTCGAAGGCTTCGGCCAACAGCTCGCCGATGGCGCGATTGTTGTTCGCGGAGATGGAGGCCACATTGGCTTTCTCTTCGCGGGTCTTGACCTTGCGCGACTGCCCGACGATGTGCTCGACGGCAGCTTGAACGGCGCGGTCGATTCCACTGCGCAGGGCCATCGGATTGGCGCCTGCGGCGAGGAATTTGAGGCCGTCCTCGAAAATGGCGGAGGCCATCACGGGTGCAGTGGTGGTTCCGTCGCCGGCGATGTCGTTGGTCTTGTTGGCGACTTCGTTGACGAGCTTGGCGCCCATGTTCTCAAAGGGATCGGTGAGCTCGATCTCCTTGGCCACGGAAACGCCGTCCTTGGTCACATGCGGTGAACCAAAGGACTTTTGAAGGATCACGTTGCGCCCGGCGGGGCCCAAGGTGACGCGCACGGTCTTTGCGAGCTTCTCGATACCCGCCCGCATTTTGCTTCGGGCGGTATCGTCGAACAGGATTTGCTTGGCCATCTATCTTTTCGGTTATTCCCCGCAAGGGGAGTTTGTTCTGTTGTTGACGTTCGGAGGTGGGGAGCGGTTTGAATCGGGTGGGGCGAGCGCAGAGAACTCTGCGCTCGCGAACGGACGGGTTTAGAAGCCCATGTCCATTCCACCCATACCGCCCATTCCTCCCATGCCGCCCATGCCACCCATTCCTCCCATGCCGCCCATTCCATCCATGCCGTCCATTTCGCCGCCGGCGGGGCCGGCACTTGCGGGTTCGGGCTTGTTGGTGATGAGGGCATCGGTAGTCAGGAGCAGGCAGGCCACGCTGACTGCGTTTTGAAGCGCAGCGCGGGTTACGAGCATCGGGTCTACAATTCCGAGCTCAATCATGTCGCCGTACTCATCGTTGAGAACGTCGTAGCCCCAGTAGGGGTTCTTGGAGCGCAGGATGCGGTGGGCGACGATGGCTCCATCGCAGCCGGCATTTTCGGCGATGCGCTGAACCGGTGCCGACAGGGCTTGATGCATGATCTCAAGTCCGCGGTTGTAGGCGTCGTTGCCTTTCTTGCGCAGTTTGAGAACGGTCTCGCGAGCGCGCAGAAGAGCACTGCCTCCACCGGGCAGGATGCCCTCGGCGACAGCCGCACGGGTTGCGTGCAGGGCGTCTTCAATCAACGCTTTGCGTTGCTTGACTTCGGTGTCGGTGGCTCCGCCGACATTGATTTGGGCGATGCCTCCGGTGAGCTTGGCCAAGCGCTCCTGCAACTTTTCGCGATCGTAGTCCGAAGTGGTTCCTTCGATCTCCGCCCGAATTTGAGCAACGCGGCCCTCCACAGCTTCCTTGGCACCCTTGCCGCCGACGATGGTTGTGTCGTCGCTGCTGATGATGACGCGCTTGGCGCTGCCCAGCTGCTTGAGGGAGACTTCATCGAGTTCGACGCCGAGATCCTTCATGACCGCGTCGGTGCCGGTCAGGGCCGCAATGTCGAGCAGCATGGCCTTGCGTCGTTCACCGTAACCCGGAGCCTTGACAGCGGCGCAGGGAACGATGTTGCGCAACTTGTTGATGACCAGGGTGGCCAGGGCTTCGGAATCGACATCCTCAGCGATGATCAACAGCGGGCGCTTGGAAGCCTTGACCGCTTCGAGCAGGGGCAGGAGCTTTTGGATGTTGCTGATCTTGCCCTCGTGAATGAGGATCAAGGGCTTCTCCAATTCGACTTCCATCGTCTCCGAGTTGTTGACGAAGTGCGGCGAAAGGAAGCCGCGGTCGAACTGCATGCCTTCGACGATGTCGATTTCGGTTTCGAGCGACTTGCCGTCCTCAACGGTGATCACACCGTCGCGGCCGACTTTTTCCATCGCGTTGCCGATCAGCTTGCCGACGGTGGCGTCGTTGTTGGCGGAGATGGTTGCGACCTGGCGCACTTCCGAGTTGGCGGAAATGGGCTTGGCGGTCTTTTCCAGTGCCTTGACCACGACTTCACAACCGTCGCGCAGGCCGGCGGTCAAGGGTGCGGGGGCTATGCCGGCGGTGATGGCCCGCAAGCCCATGCTGAAGATGGAGTGGGTTAGAAGCGTGGCGGTGGTGGTTCCATCGCCTGCCTTGTCGCTAGTTTTGCTGGCGACCTCCTTGACCAATTGGGCGCCGAGCTGCTCGCCCTTGTCGGCGAGTTCAATCTCCTCAGCGACGGAAACGCCGTCCTTGGTGATCGTCGGAGCGCCCCAGCCCTTGTCGAGCACGGCGTTTCGCCCGCGCGGACCCAGGGTGCTGGTGACCGCTTTGGCCAGTTTCTCAACGCCGCGGCGGATAGCTTCGCGCGCGTCGGACTCGTACACCATTTGCTTGCTCATGGTTGAGTGCTGCTGCCTTCTAGTGTCTTGGGGTTCGGGTTCCGAAAATCGGGTTCCGGGATTCGGGCTGAGCAAAGAGCTGCGTCGAAAGCAGCGCCGATGACGGAGACTGCGTGCGACTTGGCTGCTCTCAACCCAGTGTGCGTAGATCTCGCGCTCGCCCGGGGGCGGCATCGAGTGACGGTGCCACTGGTGACTGGGCCACAGATGACTGGGCCACTAGTGACTGAACCACTCGAAAGGCGCGAATGGGCTCGGCGAATGCAAGAAGGGTGCCAGGGGCCAAAAAGTGAGCTTCCCAGCCCCAATGCAGGGGTTTCGATAGGGGAAACTTTGCGTGCGCTGCCTAAATGACAGGCTCTGATTGGAACTACTCGCCGGTCTGTCAGAGTGGCAGCGAGTGCCCCTCGCGCCGAACCCGGCGCTCGCTTCCCGCTCGACAGGCCTTCATTCGCACCCGCCTATCCAGTTACTCTGCGCCCATGCTGCTCAACCTTGTTTTCGGCGTTGCCTTGCTCACAGCCCAGGCCGGCTCGAGCTCGGCGCCTCTGCCCATTCTGATCGAATTGGAGAGTCGTGACGGCTCCTTGAAACAGGCCCAATTGTCCGAGCTGGACGCCTCCGTCCTTGGGCCCGGGGGCGCGGCTTGGCTGCGCATGCGCGTCAGGCCGGAAGCCATCGCATCCGCCCGGAGCGAGGGCGAAATGGAGCTGCGCTTGCGGAGTGGCGATCGTTTGAGGGGCGAAGTGGCCGGCGGAAGCGCCGAGGTCCTCAAACTGGAGCTGATGCCGGGTCTGATCCTGGATGTGTCCATCGATGATATGGATCGCATCATTTTCAGCTCGCGCCTGCCCACGGGAACCATGGAGACGCTCGCGCCCGCAGCGGAGGGCGATCGCCTCTATCGACGCATCGGCGACAATCTGGATCGAATCGATGGGGCCATGGTGGCCTTCGGCGCCGAAGGCGTGACCTTTGAAGGTCCCGTCGGACGTCGTGCTTACCTTTGGAAAGAAATCGCGGCCATTTTCATTGAGCCCTTGGGCGAGTCCGAGGATGTGGCCCCGGCCAGCGGCCGAGTGCTGTTGGATCTGACCGACGGCAGCCGTTTGCGCGGAGTGCTCAAGTCCCTCGGCGCCGAGGGAGCTCGAGTGCAGCTGGGCTCCAGTGGCCAGGAACTGCTTCTGCCCCCCGGATCTATCCTGGGCATTTCCGTCGATGACGGCAGCGTCGCGTTTCTCTCGGATCGCACTCCGGATGTTGTTGAGGAGGGCTCTTTATTCGGCGACGACTTCGGCATGACCTGGCCACATCGAGTGGATCGAAGTGTCAGCGGCGGCATTCTCAGCGCGGGCGGAATGCGCTTCGCCCACGGGCTCGGTGTGCATGCGCCCAGCAAATTGACCTGGAAGCTGGATGGAACTTGGAACCAGCTGCGCGGCTTCGCGGCTATCGATGATGAAGTGTTGGTGCTGGCAATGCGCGGCTCTGTCATCTTCCGCGTCTACTTGGATGGAGAGCGCGCATACGAAAGCTCAGTCGTCGTCGGCGGCAAGGCTCCCATTCGATTGCCGGAGCTGAACTTGACGGGTGTCAAGGAGCTCACGCTCGAAGTGGACCCATCCGAAAACCTGTTTGTCGCCGATCGTGCGGATTGGCTTCGAATGGTTCTCATTCGCTGATTGAACGCGAATTTCGGCCTGAGCGCCGAACGCATGACGCGTCCTTTGGCCAAGCCGCAGCAGTGAATTGCCCAATCCACTGGGCTGCTGTTGCTGCCGGCAAATCTTGACCCGGGCTACGCCCGCTTCGTTTGACTCGAATGCTGAGCTTGGTTCGAATGCTCAGCCAGGGGTCGGCCCAGCGCGCGTTTCGGCGCGGCTCGCTTGACGGCGGGACATTTCAATCGGCCGGGCCATCCCGTCGCGCGTGCCGTTCGCTCAAGTACCTTTGCGCAGGATGACGGTTTTGATCGTGTTGAAGGCGATCGAGATGTCGAACAGGAATGACTGGTACTTGATGTAGAACAGGTCGTACTGCAACTTTTGAATCGAGTCTTCGATCGTGTTGCCGTAGGGGTAATTGATTTGCGCCCATCCTGTAAGGCCCGGTTTGACGATGTGGCGCTGTCCGTAGTACGGAATCTGTTCCGACAACTCGCGCACAAAGTGGGGGCGTTCGGGGCGCGGTCCGACGATCGACATGTCCCCGACGAGGACGTTGAATAGCTGCGGCAATTCATCGAGCCTCGACTTGCGCAGAAAGTTTCCGACGCGAGTAATGCGCGGGTCGTTCGCCTGTGCCCAAACCGGTCCGGAGCCCTTTTCCGCGTCGGCCCGCATGCTGCGAAACTTCAGCATGGTGAAGGGCTTGTTGTTGCGGCCGGTGCGCTCCTGGCGAAAGAGGATGGAGCCGGGGGAGTCGAGCCTGACGGCAATCGCGGTGGCGATCATCAGCGGCCATGTCAGCAGGATCCCAACCAGGGCCAGCACGAAATCTCCGCAGCGCTTGAGCAGTGCGGCCGCTGGGTGCTGAATGAACCCGCGATTGAAGATCAAGTAGGAAGGGCGCATGGCCTCGGTCGCAATCTTGCCCGTCACGCGTTCGTACAGGGCTTCGCCCTCTTCCACAACTACGCCGGCCAGGCGACAGCGCAAGAGCTCGTCGGTGGGCAAGACGCCGCGCCGGTTCTCGAGTGCGACGACGACGCTGTTGACTCGCCTGCTGCGCACAAGGCTCGAAAGGCTCTGATTCAGAGTTTCAAGCTCGGGCTTGGGGGCTGAATCGGAATCACCTGTCTCCGTGTCCGCCGCGGATTTGTCGGAGTTGCCGGTGCGGACGATCGGATGCTCGAGGATCAGAGTGCTGACCTCGGGCAAGTCGCCGTCGCGGCGTTGGTACGCCAACGAAAACGCCCGACGCTCGCTGACTTCCGGTGCAGCAGCGTCGCCGCTGCCGGTGAGCGCAAAGGGAGCCTCTTCATCCGCGTGTGAATCCGGTCGCTCGCTCACCTGATTCGACGCCTTCGGCTCGCGGTCGGAGGCTCGCCGCGATTGTCCGAGGAAGCGTTCGGATGCGGGGTTTTCGTGCTTGCCCTGAACCCAATCGAGGCCGGACACGATGCCGACAGCTTCGTAGCCGGAGTCGCCGCGACCCTCGAGCTCGCTCGCCAAAGCGTGTGCAAATTTGCCCGAACCGAGAACGAGGATGCGCTCGTCAAAATTCCAGCGGCGCTGCAGGTAGTGAAAGAGATTGCGCCACACGTACAGCAGGCCGAAGCCCAAAACCAAGCCGGTCGTCAAAAGCTGCAGGCGGTGGGTAAAGGGCAGCCCTGGAAAGTCGAGCAGCGGTTCGAGTTTGGACAGTCGCACTAGGGTGACCGTTCCGAGCAAGAGCACCAGGGCGCTGCCCGCCGAACCGAGAAAGCGAGCCGCGCGGTCGTAGCGCGAATTGGAAATACGAAAGTCGTACAGCTCGTTGAAGCCGATGGCCACTTGGGCCAAGCAGGCCAGTACCAAAGCTGAAGTCCAGCAGCGCGTGAGACCCTCTTCGGGCCCGATGCCCAGGCGCGCCAGGTTGTGCAATATGGGCCCCGAGAGCTTGCCCCACAGATGGTTGGACATGGCCATGCCCAGGACCAGCGTCAGCAATACCGTTTCGCTGCCAATCAAGATGGCTTTGCGCAACGGGACATAATGCCGAATGACGTGGATCATGGCGTGCGACAGTGTCCGCGAGGTGAGGCCGCGGAATTGCGCAGAAAGGCAGGTTTGGTGGGTTGGGGTGTGCGCGGCTCATGCAGCCCGCCGCGCGCGAGGGGGCGTAGGTTACTCATCGGCCCGCGCGAAGGCCCGAGTGTATGCGAACTCCCGCGTTCAACTGAGGCGCTGCCCAGGGACCCTGTGCATCGATTTGGGGCCACCAGGTGATGCGCAGCTGCTTGAAATCGGGCCCCAGAGCCACCTCCACTAAATCGATGCGGGGCGTGCCGTTCAGCACCTTTTCGAGCCCCGTGGCGGCCGCTCGCAGGCGCTCAAATTGACGCCGCCCAAAGCGGTCGGCCGGTCGCCAACGCGTTCGGCCCCGAAGATCTAGATCGTGCTCCAGATCGGCCACGCGGCCGCTTTTGACTTCGACCAGGGCCGGGCCGGAGTCCCAATCCATACATAGATCTAGTTCGCCCCAGGCTGTTTTCAAGCGTCGGGCACGGAGGCGAGCTCCCCTGCGAACCAATGCGCGCGCCGCCAGGTATTCGCCGGCCAAGCCCAACTCGCTGGAACTGGGCTTCATCCGGCGCAAGAAATGGTGCGGAGCGAGGCGCAAGTGGTACGTGCGAGCCCAGCTATTGCTCGCTCGCGCAATTTCCGACGCCGCGCGCCAAGCGACGGGTCGGCGTTTGCTCCGCTTTGGCCGATCGCCGCGACTCATGCGCTAGGCTGCGCCCGCGAAGCCGCGCACTCTAGGGGCCGCTGGTCTTCCGCTCCGTGCGGCAGTGCTCCGTACGACTGGGCCCCGTGCGACTGGGCCCCGTGCGACTGGGCCGCGCCGGCTACTCCGCAGCGCCCGTTCGGGCTCCCTTTTCCGTCACGGCGGGGCTCTCCTTGCCGCCGTTTTTCTCGCTGCCCGTTGAGGACTCCTCGGCGTCCAAGATGTTTTGGATTGCAAAGCGCTTGAAGCGCAGTCGGGCATTCTTGCCGGCCTCGATGGTGACTTCGTCGTCGTGGACCAACACGACCGTCCCCAACATGCCCCCCGTCGTCATGACGCGATCGCCCTTTTTGACCGCAGCCAAGAGAGCTTCGCGCTTCTTGCGTTGCTTGTTCTCGGGCCGGATCATGACGAAATAGAAGAGCACGATGAGCATCAGCATCAGGGGCATGAAATTCATGCCCTCCGATGCCGTCGGTACTTCTTCTTGCTGTAGCAGAAGGGCTGCGGGGCTGAGGAGTTGGATCAATGCGGTCGCGCTGAGCATGGCTCGTGGGTGGCAGGGGTGGTGGGCCGGAAAGGGGTCGCCAGCGTTTGGGCACGTGGGCCCGCAGCGGCGTATGGGGCAAGCGAACGCCCGGGTCGGGCTCGCCAGAATAAGACCCGTCTATTGGGAGCGCCGCCGTTTCCGGCAAGCGGGCGTCCAATCGCGAGCTGCGCAGCCCGCCGAGGTCTTCGGCGGCTCGCCGTGGCGCGCGGAAAGGTAATCCAAGCGAGGCCTCGGTGAAAGTCGCAGCAGTAGAAGTGCGCAATGTGGGGCGGATGGGGCCGCGCTCGCAGCCTGCGATTGGCACTCTTTCGCCCGGTATTCGAGCGCTTGGAACCCTCTTGGACACCGTTTGGGGCCCGAGCGTGGGCTCGACAGTGTTCGTGGCACGGCGCATGGCCCGGCGTATGGCCCGGATGGGTGAATTGTTTTTCTGGTTGCGGGACGCAAGCAATGTGCGGCCCTGTTGGGACCAGGGGTTTGTGGGAACGATGGATTTGCTGGAAAGAAGGGCCCGATGAAAAGTCGGGGGCGCGGCTGGGGCCGGACGCCAGTTAAGCTGGGGGGGCCGGTGACTCTTTCCCCCTTGGTTGCGCCCGCGATCCAATCGCCGTTGGATTCGGCTCCACCGGCGGTCCGGGCCACGACTCCGTTTGGGGGCGCCCGCTTCCAATTCCGCGAAAAATTCGGCATTCATCACGGCAACGGATTTGCCGCAGCACTGCGCACTTTTCATGTCTTCCAACGTTCCCGATTTACTGGACCCCAGCGAGCGGCTTGTGGTCGCCATGAGCGGCGGAGTCGACAGCACCGTAGCCGCCCACATGCTGCACGAAGCGGGACACCCCCTGGTGGGACTCTTCATGCGCAACGGTGTCGATGCGGAAGAATCGGAAAAGGCCAAGAAGTCCTGCTGCTCGGTGGGGGACGCCCGCGATGCGCGCATGGTTGCAAGCGGTCTTGGAATTCCTTTTCAAGCGGTGGATCTCAAGCGCGAATTCGGGCGCGTGATTCAGTACTTCCTGGCGGAGTACGGTCGCGGCCGCACCCCGAACCCTTGCGCGATTTGCAATCGCGATCTCAAGTTCCACCGCCTGTTGGCTTTTGCGGATGAGCTCGGTGCCGCGGGTGTGGCGACTGGGCACTATGCCCAGTTGGAAATTGCCGCGGGCCGCCCGATCGTCAGGCGCGGCGTCGACCACACCAAAGATCAGTCCTATCAACTTTTTTGCGTGGCCGAAGCGGATCTGCTGCGCACGCGCTTGCCCCTGGGCGGGCTGCGCAAGTCTGAAGTGCGGGCCTTGGCGGCGGAACGTGGCTTGCGCACGGCTTCCAAACCCGACAGTCAAGAGATCTGCTTTGTGCCCAAGGGGGACTATCGGGAGCTCTTAGATTCACAAACCGTTCATCCCGGCGATTTGGTGGATACCCATGGCCATGTTCTCGGCCAGCATCCAGGCACGGAGTACTTCACCATTGGTCAGAGGCGCGGATTGGGCGTGGCAGCTGGAAGGCCCCTTTACGTCGTGGAAATTCTGCCCGAGCGCGGCGTGGTCGTACTCGGCGATGTCGAGGATTGCCATAGCTCGCGTTGCGAAGTGGACGAAGTCAACCTGATCGGTTTCGACGCGCCCGATAGCGGTAGTTTCCGCGCGGATGTGCAAGTGCGCTATCACCACGATGCGGCGCCGGCGAACATCGAGCTTGACGGTACGCGCGCCAGGGTCGTCTTTGATGAACCGCAATTGGCCGTGGCACCGGGCCAGGGCGCGGCCTTTTATCGAGCGGACCGATTGCTTGGTGGGGGCTGGATTGCCAGCACGGAAAGCCGACCGTCGAATGCCCTGGAAACTGTCCGAGCGTGAACTCATCGGGCTCCCATTGCGTTGACTGCTAGGTGAGTACCCAGGCGCGCGACATTCCAGTGGAACGAATTGCGGGAGAGCATTCTCGCGACCGAGGTCATTACCGGGCCCATGCCGGAGTCTTGGGCCTCTTGCTTTGCATCGCCGCCGCGTTGCTCGCGTTGCCGCAAGCGGCGGAGAATGAAGCGCTCTCGCCGCTGCGCGGTGTGCTGATTGATGCTTCGGCCAGTGTCGTGCGATTGCGGCCGAATTGGGCCGGTTGGGTGCGTTCCAGGCTGCGCGAGGAAGCCGAGCTGGCCAGTCAATCGGGCGCCGAGGTTTGCGTGGTGGTTTGTGCCAGCGGTGCGAGCCGGGCGCTAGGGCCGCTCGTACCCGCCAAGATGATCGAATTGCTCGATGTGCGCGGGTCCTCGAGGCCCTTTGATCCGCGAATGGGTGGCGCAGCTGAGCTGGCCAGCGATCTTGGCGCGGGCCTTTCGCTTTTGCGCGAGCAATTTCGCGGTCGGCCGAGCGGTACGGCCACGCTGCTGACCGACGGGCGCGCTACGGACGATTCCGCCGCGGCCGAGGTGGATGCCTTGGCGCGGGCGGGTGTGCCCGTTGACGTGCTGCTGCCACCGCGCGCCGAATTGGGGGATGCGGGCTTGATCGACTTGCGCCTCACGCGCGAGCCCTCCAGCGGAGCTCCCGTAGCCGCGACGGCACTCGTGCGCATCCGCCCGGGGGATCGCGCCGCAACGCGTTGGCAATTGTTGGCGCGCTGGAGCGGAACTGAGCAAGGACCGGATGCCGCCGTTTTGGATCTTCCGCAACTGGCCGGAGAGTGGCCGATCAGCTTGCAGCTCGGCAACGCGACGATGGAGACGATCGAGTTGGAATTGGAACTCGTGACGAGTGCGGGACTCGATCCGATCGCAAGCAACGACGTCCTCGCGGCTCGGGCTTACCCGCGCGAATCGCGGCGGCTGGCGATTGTGGCGGAGGCCTCCAAATTAGAACGTGCACGCAGCAGTTTTTCTTTGCCGATACCGGGCTTGGCGCGGAGCTTCCTGACCCCGGCCGAGCTTGCGCTTGAGATGAATCGTTTGGACGCGGTGATCACCTGGGATTTGGCGCCAGGCGATCTTTCGGGAGATTTGATGCGCGCCGCGGTTGAGCGCGGAATGGGTTGGCTCGCCATCGGCGGGTGGGAGCTTTTTGCAGACTGGGGATTCGATCCGAATGCAGCTTTTGAACTGCTGCCGTTGGAGCCGGACCCCGGCGACGGCAAGCCGCGCGATGTCACTCTCTTGGTTGACGGCTCGGGGAGCATGGAGGGGGAGCCTTTCGATCGCGTGCGCACCGCTGCACTTGAGTTGGCGCGCGTTGCGCCGCCCCGGGACGAGGTCTTTCTGCGCTTTTTCACCGGCAGGTTGCGCGAACCCCTGCGCATTCGATCCGGGCAAGCGGCGGGCGCTTCGAATATCAGTCGAACGCAAGCGACGGCGCGGCTCCTGGCGGCCGCTGTTCCCGGTGGCTCAACGCGCATCCTGGAGGCCTTGGAAACCTATGCGGAAGAACGCAGCAAAAGCACGCGTGCGGGGCTCTTCTTCCTGTTGAGCGACGGTATCGAGTCCCAGGATGTATTCGATCTAGAACAGCGTTGCACACAATTGCGAGCGCGCTTGGGCACTTCGGATACCGATTGGAAGGTGATCGGTATCGGCGATCCTATAGCGCGCGATTTTTTTGACATCCTGTTGGCGAATGAGCCCGAGCGACTCTTGCTTCCATCGGAAATGGCCGATTTGGGCGAGCTCTTCAGGCGCGAAGTCAGTGCCGAGCGAGTGCGCGAGGGCGACGGATTGAAGGTGCTGCAAGCCCCGCTCGAGGGCCTGGCCGCGGCCATTATGGAAGCCGACCAAACTGGCGAGATGGAGCGCAACTTGCCGGAAGTGAACCGCTACCAGCGCGCGCTCGCCAAGCCCGACGCCACGGTGTTGTGGCAATCGGAACGCGGAGAACCGCTCTTGGCCGTGTCCAGGGTGGGCAGCGGGCGCACGGCTGTGTTGGCCACACTGCCGGGGAGCAGTTGGGCGCCCGAGTGGGTGGATGGCGGTGCGGCATTGCGATCCCTGTTGCGTTGGTTGGTTCGCAGCCCGGCAACGCAAGGGGCGCAGCTCGAGCCGCGCGGGGGCCAGTTGGTTGCCAAGCTCGGTGAGCGCACGCAGGGTTGGATGGAGATGTCCTTGTTCGACCTTGAGCGGCCCGCTGCGGCTCCAGAGCATCATGTTTTTAAGCGGGCGACACGCAACCTGGGCCAGGGCTTGATTGAATTCATCGCCGATGTGGACAGCGGAAAATTGCCGCGCAAGTTCGGTGTGCGCGATCCCGACGGACCCTTATTGCTCGGGGTTTCTGCGGATCCCTTGCGGCGCGAATTTGAGAGCCCGGTGCGCGAGCTGGAGCGGACTGCGGACCCGCTGCATCAACTTTCGCCCAAGGCTGATCAATCCCAGCCGCACCCCGCCAGCTGGATTGTGCTCGCCGCCGGAATGTTGTGTCTGGCTTGGTCGGCGCGACCCGCAAGCTGGAGCCGGCGCGCTTGGGGACGGTGAATGCCACCCTTGGCTGAGAACTTTTTTCCAGGTTGCCGGGATGCGAATCTGTCGAACACCGCTTGTGGACCAAATAGCCCGGATTCATGCCGCCCGATTTTGCGTTTCGGGCCATTTGAGCAATCAAGGGCTGGCCGGTGGCGGCCGATAGGTGGGTAGACCTAAAGCAGGTCGAAGGAGATGACTGCACTATGAATCAACGTGAATGGAAGCGCTCGACCCCGTCGCTGCGACTCGGCTTTTTTGCTATCGCGGGTCTGGTCATGGTTTTGGCCAGCGCCTGTAGTTCGACCGAGAAGGCGAAGGTAGACGATGTCGGTACCTCGGGCTATTGGTTGAAACCGTCGCCGATCCTGGGTCAGCAGATTGAAGATGAAGCTGCCCGCTTGCCCTGGTCCCACGGTGTCGAAAAGCTGGAATTGATCCGCTGGTTCGCCTCGGTGGGTGAGCCGGCCTACCCGACCTTGCTGCGCTTGACCACGGATAGTCGCGATCATGTGGCGGCTGCGGCTTTGGCCGCACTGGGAGCCACGGGCGATCGCCGCTTGGTGCAACCGCTGCATGTCATTCCGTGGCCCGAAGAGCGCTACCGCGGCGACCTCGGCTACGAACGTGCGCGCACTTTGCTGCGACTTGGCGATTGGAGTGAAATCCCGACACTGATCAGCGGTCTGCGCAACGAGCGGATTTATACGCGCTCACTTTGCATTCAAGCACTGAAGCAGGCCACGGGTGACGACTTGCGCTACAACCCCTCGGGAGATGAGCAAAGCCGCGAAAACGGTGCTCGTCGATGGGAAGATTGGTGGCTGGCGCGCACTGGTGAGGGTGTGCTGCGTTAGGCGCACCACGTTGCATTCAAATCCAAATCGCCGCGATTCGAATCGCGGCGATTTTTGATTTAAGGAGCATGGGTTTTGATTTAACGAGCACGGACAGGTGCGAAAACCCGGTGCCCCAAAAATCAGGGGCCAAAGACCAGGGTCCCGTCGTGCGGCCTCAGTAAGTCGAGCCCTCGCGCAGTTGCCGCAGCAATTGTTTGAAGCGAGTCAGTTCGCGCATGGGGCTGAGGTCCACATCGTTCAGCATGTGTTCAGGATCGCTGTAGCCCAGGGTTACTGCGTGCTCGAGTGCATCCAGGGCGTCTTCGTAGCGGCCCAACAGCGAAAGGGAGCAGCCCAAGTTGTAGTGCACCGTGGAGTTGTCGGGGGCCATGCGCACCAGTCGGCGGTCCACATCTAAGCCCTCGTCCAAGCGCCCCATACGAGTCAGTACATGACCGAGCTCCGCCAGAGCTTCCAGGTTGTGGGGATTGCGCATGGTTTCCACGCGCAGGAACTCGGCCAAGAACTCGTGCCCGGCCAAGGCCAGGCGCTCGCGCGACCGCTCTTCCAATTCGAGGGGATCGGTAATCACGCCCATAGCTTAGTCCGAAGTTGGGGGCAGCCGCAGTGCTTTTGATCGCCGGCTGGGGCCGATCCTCACGGAATCCCCCCTTGGGCCCGGTGGGGGGAGCCCCTCCGAACCCAGGGTTCTCCAATTGGGGGCGCGGGCAGCTTCAGAGGACGAGGCCGGGTCGAGGCTTGCCGCGCCGGCTCAGCATTCTTCAGCGGAGCTTTGGGGCCGGGGCCCCAGTTGCCGAGGGGTAGGGGAGCGATCGGAAAAAAATCAGCAGTAGAGGGCCGCTTTCGCCGGCGAACGCCGCTCCAAATGCCCGCCCCTGGCTTCGAATCGAGTTCCTGAGCAACATCCTGTAGGGACCGGGCTCATTCTCGACTATACAGACCGTACCCCTCCCACAGACCACGGGGCGAACCGAGTCGACTGGGCCCCCAGGGCCGATTGAATTTCCATGGACATCATTTTCTGCGACATCTGCAACGAGTCGGTTCCGGAATCGGACTTGAAGGCGGGCAAGGCCGTCACTCGCCAGGGGCGCGTGATTTGCGCCCTATGTGAAGGGTCGATGACGCCTCCCGAACTGTTGGCCGGGGGCTATGGAGCCTTTGGCGCAGGTGCCGCCCAGACATCCCATGCTGCCCAAAGCGTGCCCGCAAGTTCCGTTGCCGGTGGCGTGGCGAGTTCCACATCCAATCCCTATCCGACCGGAGGCTCGAATTACGGATTGCAAACCCCGGCGGCACAGCAAGCGGGGGGTGGACCGATGGGCGCGTCGGCGCATTCATTCGGAACTCTTCCGCAAGCGGCCAAGCCGAGCGGGAACCGTTCCAGCGCGGCTTCTATTCTGGCCGGCTTGATGGCGGCGACGGCTCTTTTGGTTACGGGTGCGGGCATGGTTCTCGTCGTCGAGCGCATTCAGGACGTCGGCGGGGAAGCCGCAGCGTCGCGCGAGCAATTGGAGCAGCGCTTGAGTAGTCGTCAGGCTATGTCTGAACAACGCGCCACAATTTCGCGCGAAGACCTGCGCGATGCGCTGTCCCTGCAATTGGAAGCCCGCGTGCAGGACGAATTTCAGGAAGGGCAAGCGTTGGCCAACAAAGAGCGGGCCGACCTGCGCTCGCGCATGGCGAACATCGAAGCGGGCATTGCCAAATTTCAAATAGACATGGACGCGTTGAAATTGGCGACCAAACGCGATCCCGTGCGCGAGGGCGAACTGCTGTCGATGAAGGCCAGCTTGGCCGAGTTGCAGCGGGACGTGGGGACGCTTGCGAGCAGCATGCTGTCCTCGAATCAAGGTGCCCAGCAACAGATCCCACAGGAGCCCAAGGAAACGCAACCTGAGTGGTTTCCCTATGCAGCCGATTTGACGGATGCGGTTTCCGGTACGCGCTGGAACGCCGTTACGGTCCTGGGAGAAAGTCGTGATGAGCGGGTTGTGCCGTACTTGGTCCCCGTCTTGCGCGACGAGGATATTTTTGTCCGCATGGCCACGGCTCGCGTGCTTGGTGAGTTTTCCAGTGCGGAAGCCAAGTCGCATTCGGTGGGGCCCCTGATTGATGCGCTATCGGATTCCGAAGCGGCCGTGCGCGAAGCGGCTGTCAGTGCGCTGCGCAACGTTACGGGCATGACCTTCCGCTTCGACCCGATGGCGGGCGAGTCCGATCGCGAACGGCGGGCCAAGGCCTGGCGCGACTGGTGGAAAAAGGAAAGTCGCGCCTAGGACTGCGGCGATTGCAATAGGCGAGCGGAGCCGGCTTGTACCGGCGGGGGTCTGCGATTCCGTGCGCGAGTCCGAAGGACGGGGTGCGGCTTTTGTCGAGTCGCCTGTCCAGGCGCTCGCGACGGGGATTGGAATCTAGCCGGATTCGGATCCAAGCGACCACGAGCTTGATTGGGGGGAGGAGCCACGCAGGGCGGCCCGTGCACTCGCACGGGGTGCCGTGGCAGTTCGGGG
>JAJDES010000123.1 GCA_029259675.1 Planctomycetota bacterium | reverse complement strand
CCCCGCCGCCTGGGCCGCCCCCTTGGCCCGGCGTGCCTTGCGGCCGCGGTACCCCCTAACTAGGGCCAGAGACGCCACTAGGAAGGCCAGGATCGTGTGCAAGTTGGAGATCTTGGACTCCAACTTTTCGATCTGATGGCCGAACTTGGCCGCCGCCCAGATCGAGAGCGGAACCGAGATCATGACGCCCAGCAGGTCGAGCAGGATGAAGCGGCCGTAGCGCATGCCCATGGTCCCGGCCACGAAGTAACCCGGGATGCGCATGCCCGGCAGGAAGCGGAAGCAAAAGGTGGCCCAATTGCCGTGCTCTTCAAAGCGCGTCTCCAGCCTGGCGAAGCGCTCCGGATGGAGGATTTTGGCCACCCACTCAAAGCGCAGAGCGCTCTTCCCAAAGCGTCTTCCCAATAAGAACGGCGCCGAATCTCCCAGCAGGATGGCCAATGAGCAAACGGCGACGATCGGTACGAACTCGACTTCGCCCTTGAAGTAGAGCAGGCCGGAGAGGATCAGGGGCACCTCTTCGGGCAAGGGCAAGCCCACGCCGCACAAGAGCAGCACAACGAAAGGAGTCCAATAGCCGGCGTCGCGAAACAGCTCAGCCATGAACCCGGTGTCTTCCAGAAGCCCCATAATTAGAGAGCGCCCGACAAGGTCCGCGGGCGCAGCCCGAGTATAGGCTTCGATGCGCATCAAGGTGGAGCCCGGCTGGGGATCCCGCATGAACGAAGGTCAAGCCCCCAGGCTTGTCCCCAGGCAGGTTTCCATCCCTGGGCGCTTCCGAGGCTGCATCGGCGCGGATCGTTGCTCGCGTCCGATTGGGCTTGCGTTCAAGCGGACGCCGGCCGATCGGGATCGGGCCCAGTGAAGAGGCCCAGTGAAGAGGCCCGGTTCTCATCGCGGGAGGCCGGCCGCCACAGGCGATCCGAGCCGTGCTCAGATTGACCCTTGGGCCTGGGTGGGGATCGCCTACCCTTGGGCACCGGCCCGAGGGGCCGGTAATTGCCCAAACGACCGCCGGAGCGCCCGGCACCCCAAGAAGCCATGGACCCGATGCGTCAGCGCCCGCGCCGCAATCGTCGAACACCCGTTCTGCGTCGCTTTCTTTCCGAGACGAGCCTCTGCGCTTCGCGCTTGATCTATCCGCTCTTTATCCATGGCGGCTCCAAGGACGAACCGATTGCGTCCATGCCCGGTTGCTCGCGACTCAGTCCGCAGGGACTCTTGCGTGAGGTCGAGGGCGCATTGGGCGACGGGATTCAATCCATTGTGTTGTTCCCCGCAGTCGAAGAGGCGCTCAAAACTTCAGGCGCCGAAGAGTGTCACAATCCGAGCGGCTTGATTCCGCGCACGCTTGAGACCCTCAAGGCCCGCTGGCCGGAGCTGAACTTGATCACAGACGTGGCCCTCGATCCCTATTCGAGTGACGGGCACGACGGGCTCGTGGACGAAAACGGCCGCATTCTTAACGACGAAACCGTTGAGGTGCTTTGCCGCCAAGCCGTATGCCAAGCCGATGCCGGCGCCGATGTGATTTCGCCCAGCGACATGATGGACGGCCGCATTGGTGCCATTCGCGATGCGTTGGACGATGCCGGTCATCAGGACGTGGCCATCCTGGCCTACACCGCCAAGTACGCATCGGCCTTTTACGGTCCCTTTCGCGATGCGCTCGATTCGGCTCCGCGCGGCGGCGATAAGAAAACCTATCAAATGGATCCGGCCAATAGGCGCGAAGCCCGACGCGAAGCATTGCTCGACGAGAGCGAAGGCGCGGACATGATGATGGTCAAGCCCGCCGGACCGTATCTCGATGTCTTGCGCGAGTTGCGCGACTCAACGGACTTGCCCCTGGCCGCCTATCAAGTCAGTGGTGAGTACGCGATGTTGAAGGCAGCCAGCGAACGTGGCTGGCTCGACGAGCGCAGTGTCGTGCTGGAAAGTTTGCTCGGCATTCGCCGCGCCGGCGCGGATGCGATCCTGACTTACTACGCGCGCGCGGCTGCGCGTTGGTTAGCGGAGTAACGTTTGCTGCTTGGGGGCGCGCCTAATCTGCCGCTTGCTGCGCCTGCTGCCGGGCAAAACGAGCCATGGTCCGGGCGCGCGGATGGCCGCCGCGTTCTGCCCTTTCGAAACATTTTGCAGCTTCGGTCCAAAGTGCCTTTGGGCCGCCGGGCCACGGGGTTTCGTCTTGCCGTTCGGCGTGGGCAAACAGGAATAGTCCCTGCAGGAAGGCGAGATCTTCGGGATGCTGCACGCTGGCCTCACCGTGCTCGGCTACATCCAAACCGGCTTGCAGCCAAAGCAAGCGCTTTTGCGGGTCGGGCTCGCGCGCGATCGAAGCCAAGTGCATGGCCATGCTGCTTGCCAACTCTCGCCAAGGCCGGACCGAGCGCGGATTGAGTTGAATCGCAGATTGTGAGCGCACCAAAGCCAGGGCCTGCTTGCCGTCGAGTCTGGCGCGCAATGCGCGTGTCAATTGAACATCGGATGCCAATCCTGCGAAGGGACCCAGCAGGCGGCCCCAGGGCGAGTTCGACGGGTCGGGTCGCGGGCCCGAGGGACCGAAGCCGAGCAAGAGCGCGACGAGGATCCAACCGCAGACTTTGAACTTGCGACTCACGGCGCCTGCTGCCTTTCGATCCCACGCTTGGCAGCAAAATAGCCGGCGGCGATCAGCGCCGCGGCGAAAGCCAACTCCCACGTGCCCAAGGCCCCCGGAATTCTGCCCGCCGCCACGATGTCGAGGCCTTGGAACCAATTGGCGCCCGGGATATCGGAGAGAGCGCTTTGGTGGGCGATCCAAAGCAAAAGCGCCAGTATCGATGCGAGCGCCGTGCTCGCGCGCATGAAGGACCCAAGCGCCATGGCAATCGCCGTCCATGTCGCCGCGCACAAAAGGGCGCGCATCCAAAGGGCAAGGGGCGCGTCGAACACCGAATGCGCGCTTTCCAACAGCCAAAAGGACTCGCCGTCAACAATGGGCACGCCTCCGCCTTGCAGTCGCGTAAGTCGCCATTGGACCGGGCCGCTCCCCGCCGGCAAATCGAGTTGGACATGGTGACGACCCCAGAGCAGCGCGCGCGTTTGCGTTGCATGTTCGCCGCGCTGCGCTTCGAACGACACTTCGGTTGTGGGGCCGAGACCCGGACCGGTGGAAATGCCCAGGAGCACGGAGGTTTGACGGTGTGTCCCCAACTCGGCTGGAGTGC
The DNA here is from genome assembly GCA_029259675.1 of Planctomycetota bacterium. Taxonomy (GTDB): domain Bacteria; phylum Planctomycetota; class UBA1135; order UBA1135; genus JAJDES01. The sequence continues at coordinate 5,086 of JAJDES010000123.1, read as the reverse complement.
TGGTCCACGTTCGTTGCGCGCCGATTTCGAGCAGCGCCGCACTTGGAGAGTTCAGCTTGCGAAGGACGCGATCGCCGGGCGCGTCGCCGCGCGCCGCGGTTTCGGCTACGCAGGCGATCCAAAGCAAGGCTGCGCCCGCCGCCGCACTGCGCCCAAGCCAAGTCGCAAAAAGGATTCCCGCAAGCCCGATGCCGCGCGTGCCCAGAAAGTTTGCGTCGCGCGCTTGCCATTGCGCGGGCCACTTTGCGGCGCGCAGCCATAGCCCCAAAAACGTGAACGATGCCAGCAAAGCCCAACTTGCGTGCCTTGCCAGGGAGGCCGCGCTTGTCGCTTCCAAGGTTCCGGCGCCGGGGATCGGTGCGCTTCCGCGCAGGCCGAGCACCAGGCCCGCGATGAGCAACGAGATCAAGCCGCCGCCCCCCAGGGCACGGCGCGCTTCCAGCGCACACAGCTGCAAGCGCGCAAGCCTTCCGGCGGGCTGCGCCTCGCTATTGTTGCGCGCGCTCAATTAGTTGGAACTCCGGCGATAGAGCGCGAGCAGGGCACCCGCTCCGCCGTGCTTGCGCAGGACCCGACCGCCGAGCTCGTGTACATAAGACTCCAACTTCACGAGGGCTGCAGGCGTCAAGCCTTCGAGTTCCAATTCGATCGCGCTTTCCTCGCCGGCCAATTCCAAGAGCGTGCCGCGCCCCAGCAATTTCCCTCCGGCCAAAAGGGCAGCACTCGAGCAGTGCCGCTCCACATCTTCGGCGTGGTGAGAAGAGAGGAGCCATGTCGCGCCCCGCCTTCGCGCGCGATCGAGCAGTTCTTCCAGGGCGCAGAAGCCTTCGGCGTCGAGCCCCGAGGTCGGTTCGTCGAGCAGCAACAAGTCCGGCTCGTGGATCCAAGCTTGGGCCAAGCCGAAGCGCCGCAGCATGCCCTTCGAAAAACGTCCGAGGGGCGTGCGCGCTTGATGCTCGAGCCCGACCGCGGCCAACATGCGCCCGCAAGCATCGCGCAGTTCGCGACCGGTCATGCCGTTCAAGCCGGCAGCCAAGCGCAGTGCCGCCGCGGCCGATAGTTCGGGCGGGTAGGGGTCGTCCTCGGGCAAGTACCCGATCGCGCGCCGGGTGGCCGCGCGGCTCGGATCGGCGCCGAGGACCTCGATCTGACCGCGCGCGGGCATCAGTCGCCCGGCGCAAACTTTCAGCAGGGTGCTCTTTCCGGCGCCATTGGGTCCGATCAGACCGAGCTGCGCTCCGCGCTCCAGTTGCAAATCGAGCCCATTCAACGCCGGCCGGCGCGTGCGCCAAAAGCCCGTGCGGTAATCGACCCCGAGGTTGCGCAGGGCCAGCGCGGCTTGCGTGCTGCAATTCGGCATATGGAGAGAGGATCCGCGCTGCGGGGGCGCCTGTCAAAATCCGGCTTCAAAGCTTCTAGGAAAACCGATCGGGGGTGCCTGGGTAGACTTGTTGCCCGTGTTGACCCGCCTACTTCATTTCTTGCTGCCGAGCCAAATCCAGGGGCGCCGGAGCCCGGCCCGCACGGGTTCCGCCGGCGGCGCTTCGGTTGAGCTCGTGTTCTACACCCGTCCGGGCTGCGGACTGTGCGAGGAAATGAAGGCTGAACTGGAGCGTGCTCGAACCGCGCGGCCCTTTCACCTGCGCGAAGTCGACATTTCCGGCGATCCGGAACTAGAAGCTGCCCACGGCCGCTCGATCCCCGTGCTCGAAATTCTGGGTCGCGCGGCTTTCAAGGGGCGCTTGACCGCCGCGGACTTCGAGCGCGTGTTCGCGCGTCGCTTGACCGAAGCGCAGCGCCGCGGGTCGAGTGCGGGCGAATCCGAGCGGGGGCGGGAAGACTGATGCCTCAACTTTACGTCCTCAACGGAAGAATGGTCGGCCGCAGCTTCACCCTCAAGAGCGGCGATGTTTTGGGCCGCGCCGAGGAAAACGCCGTCAACTTGATCGACGCCTCGATCAGTCGTCGCCATGCGCGCATTCAGTTCGAAGACGAGCGCTGGTGGTTGGTGGACCTGGACTCGCGCAACGGAACGTTGGTTTCGGGCCGGCGCATCAGTCGCGCGGAGTTGACCGATGGCGATGAGTTTTTTCTGGGGCAACTTCTGATTCGCTTTCGACGTGAAGAGATCGAACCCGGCACCGACGATTTCTTGGAGTTCGCATCCGAATCGGGAAGTGCGCGCGCAAGTCAGGCCACACGTGCCCCAAAGCCGGACGGGGGGGAGACTTTTGAACTCCCAAGCTTGGCACCCGAACCTTCGCCCGAATTTTCGAACCGGGCGGCCGCAGGGGAGTTGCACCAAGGCGGGGAGGTCGCAAGTCCGGGCCGCGTCGGCAGTGCGCCCGTGCGTCGAGTCGGCGATGAAAAGCGTCAGCGCGAGGAGCGTTTGCGAGCCATGCAAACCAAGCCCGGCGGGCTCTTTGCGGGCGACCTCGATCAATGGCCGCTCGGTTTGCGTTGGCTGGCTTACGCGTTGATCCTAGCGGTCGCCGGGCTCCTGGCGTTTGGATCCTTCAAGCTGATCCATTTCCTGCGCGGCGGCAGTTGAACCGGCCGGAGGTTGGCGCGACTTAGCCTTTGTGCCGAGCAACGGCGGCGTGCAATGCGACGCGCCATTCCTGGGCCGAACGATCCCACGTGACCAGTCCCGCGCGAACCCGCGCGCGGGCCAACGCTTTCGCATCGGTTCCAATTGCCGAACGCATGGCCTTGGCGCAACCAAGGGCATCGCCGGGATCGAAACTCGGTGCGGCGGCTCCCGCGACTTCGGGCAGTGCGCCGGCGTGGGAAACAGCTACGGGCAATCCGGCCCATTGGGCCTCCAACACCGGAATGCCGAAACCCTCGACGTGGGACGGCAGGACGAGGCAAGCCGAGGTGGCGTAGAGTCGCCTGAGTTCGTCGTCGTTGACCGCACCCAGGAATCGCACGCGCGATGCGACGCCCAAGCGATGGGCGACAGCATCGAGTCGCGTGCGCTCCATGCCGCGCGCCGCTCCCACCAAAATGAGGTCGGGCAGACTCGGATCGAGGGCTAGGGCGTGCAGCAGCAACTCTTGATTCTTGCGCGGCTCCAGATGTCCGACGCAAAGGATGCCCGCGCCCGCTTCACTCTGACGGGCAAGAACCTGCAAGTGATCGGCCGCGTTGTGGGCGACAAAGACGCGCGAGGCTTCCAAGTGAAGTCGATTCACCAAACGCGCGCGCATGTCGTCGCTAACGGCAATCCAAATATCGGTTGTAAGTCTCGCGTGGGCCAAGAGCGGGCGCGCCATGATCCGGCGCAGCAAGCTGAGCCCCTTCCACTCAAGTTGACGCAGGTCGTGCAGCGTTTGCGTGCGCGCGACACCGTGCACATGGGGCGCGGGCAAATGGCCGGAGTGCAGCACATCAAAGGGCTCGCCGGCGGCGCGGGCTCCGTCGAGAACGCGTTGCAACGCGCGCGACTCAACTAGGGCGCGGCGCGCGGGCGGACCGCTCGGCACGTCGCTGGCAATGATTTGTATGTGCGCTCCGAAATCCAAATCGGGCGCATCTTTCGGTGCGAGCACGGCCAAGGATCCACCTTCAGCGCGCAGCAATTGCGCGAGGCGTGGCAGCAATTCGCGATTGTGCCTGTTAACCCCGCTTCTGGTTTGAACCAGGGCGGCACCGGCCACCAGCAAGCGCAGGCCCGCCGTCATGGCAGCAATCCCCGCCAAATGGATTCGACCTGTTCGGCGCAGCGCGGCCAGCGCATGCTTTCCGCGCGTGCCACAAGGGTGGGGCGCAGCACTTCGCGTTGCGTCAAGGCTCGTTCGAGTCCGTCCGCAACGGATTCGGGATTGTCCGGATCCACCTGGATGCCGGCCTCGCCCGCGACTTCCGCCTGCGCGCTTTGAACGGGGACCAACACGGGAGTGCCCGAAGCCATGGATTCGAGTACGGGGAAGCCGAAGCCCTCTGATTTCGAAAGCACGCATGTGGCCGCCGCCAGTCGCAGCATGCCGGGCAGATGCGCTTCCTCAATTTCGTCCACGGTGCTGACCCAACGCGACAGGCCCAACTTGGAAGCGCTGCCCAATTCGCGCCGCAGCACGGGGGTTTCGGGACCCGTGATCAAAAGGTGGGCGCGCAGATGCGGCGCACTGCCCGCGCGCTTGTGCAGCACAGCCAGGCCCTCAAGGACCGCGTTCAAATTCTTCTTTTCGCGCACGGCCCCGGGACAAATAAGCAGCGGGTCCTCGGGCAGGCGATAGGAGCCCAAAAGAACTTCATCCACCTCACCGAGGGGAGCTTCGTCCTGGAATGCGGGTTCGACACCCCAGGGGCAAACGTGGATGCGCTCCTTACCGGGTAGCCAGCGTCGCTTGAGATCCTGCGCCACAAATTGCGTCCCGACCAAGACGGCATCCGCGCGAACGGGACCTAGGGCGGCCCAAAGTTTGTGGCGCCAATCGGCGTTTTCGGAAACCCCGTGCAGCCACGGCAGCTCGTGCACACTTTGCAGACGCAGGCCCGGGCCCGCGATCGGAAAGGCTGAAGTGAAGGAGTGAATCCCAGCCAAGTTCTTGCTGGCCGCAGAGCGCGGAAGATCGCGCCGGCGCCAAGTCCGCAGGGAGGCTCCGCGCTCGGGCTCCAGCCGAACGACCTCTATCTGTCCGCGCTGCTCGAGTGATTCGGTCAGGCAGCGCGCCAACCTTTGTATCCCCAGGGGATGCGGGTGGCTGAGAACAGAGAGATCAAATCCAATGCGCACGCCTGGGGTTTTACTCGGCCGGGTGGCGCGGGTGCACGGTCAATCCCACTTTGGGGGCCGGGGCGAGCGCTTCGCGGGCTTGTGCGGGGGCTCTGCGCTGGGACCGGCGGCGATTGGCGGCGCTGTCGATCCGGCGCAGCTAAACTCAGGTCTGCGCCAAGACCCGCGCCCCAATGCTGACGGGGGCGATTGCGGCAAGCATTCTCGCCCTGAATCGAACCGTTTCCTTTTTGCGGGCTCACGACCCGCAGTCTTTCCCCACCCGCGCCAACCCATGTCCACCGACTTACCCTCCGTGCTCTTCCTGTGCACCGGCAATTCCTGTCGCTCCCAAATGGCCGAAGC
>JAJDES010000122.1 GCA_029259675.1 Planctomycetota bacterium | reverse complement strand
CCTTGGCGACGAGTGATTTCGCCAGTTTGGATTTCGATCTGCTGCAAGAGCACATCGGTATGAATCCCGGCAATCAAATGAATTCGCCCCTGTGGGTACACATGGTGGCCGGATTGGGAAGCGGCTTGTTCCTCTTTGACGAAAACGGCGGGGCGGTCAATTTCCTAGACGAAAATGATGATCGCGTCGGCAGCGGGGGAACCTCGCCAAAGGACCAATTCAACGTGAATAATGTGGTCTTTGACTTGGATCGAATTGTGACAGCAGACGGCACCAGCACCGGTTCAAGCAATCACATCATGCTGGATCTACCGGGCGCTGCTTCCCTGCGAGCAGGCGAAACCAATCCGAACTTCAGTGGGCCACTGCCGGGCAGCACTATCATGCGACTAACGGATCCATCCAGTGGTATCGTGCTCGATTCGTGGATTGATGCGAATGGCGTGGTGCAGGGTGATGCCGGCACGTTTGTTGATCCCTAGGGTCGGGTTCTAAGTTTTTTGCGGGTGCGAAGCAGGAATTGCAAGTTTTCCGAAGCACCGTGGAGCCCAACGTGGGGACGCTTGCTGCTACCGGGCAACGTGGAATGAGGCTTGGTGCCGGTGGCTCTCACCTAAGTTGTTTCGTCCGAGATGCATTGAGTCTCTGGGCCTGCAAACCAGTTATGAAATTCCCAGGGCTGCGATTGACCAACCAATGCAAGTTCCTGAATTGGGTTTGCCAGCCATTTCGCGCGTTCTGTTCGTTCGAGCTCGAGGCCGGGCTTTGGCATGTTGAATCACTTTGCCTAACATGAGCATCGCAGGGGCTCGCGGGTTGAGCCTGCAGATCTTTGGTTCGTGAGGTTGCCCATGTTCCACGTGAGAAATTTGATTGCACCGGGAGTGCGCCCGTACCTGCTCAGCTGCGAGCAAAGTGTGTTGGATGCCTCCAAGTTTTTTCGCGATAGCCACATTGGCGGCGCACCGGTTGTCAATGAGAGCAACGACTTGGTCGGTTTCTGCTCCGAGCGCGATTTGGTTTATCGAGTCATCGCGCAAGAGCTAGATGTCGAAACCACTTTGGTGCGAGACGTGATGAGTCGCGATGTAGTTACAGCGGATATGGATTCGCGCATTGAGGATTGCGAACGCATGATGCGCGAGGCCCACGTGCGCCACTTGCCCGTTTTGGAGGAAGGACGCGTCATCGCTTGCCTTTCCCTGCGCGATTTATTGCGCTCCGAACTGGACGACTCGACAATTCAGGTGGAGCGTCTTTCCAAATATATACGCGGCGAAATCCTATTGAGCTGAGGTCGCTTCTCAGCAGTGTGCAGCAGCAACGGATTGCGTAATTGAGCAGCCTGCCGCCGCTTGCGCGATTCACAGACCGATCTTCAAGGTATAGACAAATTCATGCGGGCCCACGTTTGTGGCGCGCGCGCCAACCCAGCGTCTACTCTCCGTTGGGTAGCGACGGATTCAAACTGCTGCTCGCATGGGCTTGATGTTCTTGCTCGTACGACGCTGCCGGGACGGACGGCTGGGGAGCGGAAGCTACACCCGGGCATTGGATCGCCCACATCCCGTCCACGCTTTGATGCAAGGTTGCGGAGAGTTGAGGCTGTTTGCTTAGCCAACGCTCTACGACTTCGCGCTCGCCGGGGCGACCCCCGTCATCGAGCAAAATGGTGGCTCCCGGTGCGAGCCACTGTTGAATCGCGTCCAGCGCCGGCTGACGAGCGAAGGGATCGCGATCTCCGCCCTCGGGGCCATCGACTAAAACAAGGTCAAAGGGACCGACGTCGGCGGGCAGAACGGACATGTCGTACCAGGTTTCGCCGGTTGAGTTCTCGATTAGGGGCGCGTGATGAACCTGGGCGGAGACTTTCAATTCCGCGCATTCAAGCTTGCGCGCCGAATCGGCGTACCAATAGGCGTCGTGTTCCATACTGACCAACTGGCGGTCCTTCGGACCCAGCTTTTCCAAGCAGCGTCCGATGAAAACTGTCGAACACCCGGATCCGAATTCCAGTACGTTGCGCGGACGTCGGTAGATGATCTCCTGGGCGAGCGTCAGCGCATTTTCCGGACACAGGGAGGCTGGGTTGAGCGGATATATTTCTCCCTTGCGCAGTGGCTCGATAGCGCTGAGGCAAGCATCTTCCGATGCGAATACACGCAGGATGCCGAGGTCCCGCGTAATGACGGCGAGGACCAGCGCGGTTCCCACGGCCAGTGCCAAAATGATGCCGGCGGCGGGGTTCAGCAGTGCGCCCAGCGCGCCGCTGAGGAGCACGGCAAGGCCCGACACCAGTGCGATGCGCGCCGGCCTGCGAGCGCGATCGCGCGAAGTCAGTCGTTTGCTGTTCTGCTTGGATTGAATGGGCATGATGCGTGTGAGGCCAACGGAGCCGAGCCGGTGGTGTTGGGAGCGGCGGGGCTGGGACCGGCAGTGACGAATGCGGCAGTGCCTGGGTGAGAGCCCCTGAAGCTACGTTCGAGGACCGTACTTGAACAGTTTGCTGCGCCGAGGGTCCAAGTGCACGACTTCGCTGCTGGCATGCAGGGCCCGGGCCCCGTATCTTCTGGCCGCCCCAAGCGGCATTTTGGCCGCAACTGACCGTGTAGCGGGTTCGACGCGCGTGAGCCTGCTGCCGACGGACATGGACTATCTCGGGCAGGCTGCGACAGGACTTGGGTGTGAGGGTGGGCTGTCCACAGCCGCCTTGGCCCAAGCCGCCGATTGGGCCTCGGGTACCCGTCGCTTATTGCCGGAACCCACGACTACCCGCCTTATCCGCCATTACCCCCAATTGGCTCCATTGCCAACGTACTTCCCAGGACAGCCTTAACCGGCGTTTGCGCGTGCATTCATGGCGGAACTGAGTCTGAGAGAGATCAGCTTGTCGTTTTCGGGCGATGTGCTTTTTGACGCGATCGATTTGCAAATCGAGAAGGGTGAGCGCCTGGGCTTGCTCGGTCGCAACGGGGCGGGAAAGTCCACTTTGTTGCGCCTGTTGCAGGGCCGCATCGAGCCGGATTCGGGCGAAGTTGTCCTGCGCCAGGGGTTGCGCATCGCAGCCTTGCACCAAGAAGTCCCGGATGACCTGTGCGGGACGGTTGAGAGTCAAGTGCGAGCGGCCGTGCGCGTGAAGGCCGGAGCGGCCGATTGGGAAGCGGACAGCGACGTACTCGAAGCGATTAGCCGATTGGGGTTGGAGCCGCAAATGGAGGTCGCCGATCTCTCGGCCGGTTCCAAGCGACGCGTGTTGCTGGCGCGGGCTTTTGTCAGCGAGGCTGATTTGCTCATCTTGGATGAACCCACAAACCACCTGGATATTGAAGCCACCCAGGCCCTGGAGGATCAAATTCTGCGGCGCCGGGGCGCTTTGATATTCGTCACCCACGACCGGGAGTTCCTGCGGCGTGTCGCCACGCGCATCCTCGACTTGGACCGCGGGCATCTGCGCAGTTACGACTGCAATTACGGCACGTATCTAGAACGTCGCGCAGCGGAACTTGCGGCCGAAGAAGGGCAGGCGCGCGAGTTTGACAAGAAGTTGGCTAAGGAAGAGGCCTGGAAGAAGCGCGGAATTCGCGCCCGACGAACTCGCAACCAAGGTCGCGTGCGCGCATTGGAACGCATGCGTCGCGAGCGGAGTGAAAGGCGGGAGCGCAGCGGTCAAGTGCGCACGAAACTGCAAGAGGTCGAGCGCTCGGGTCAATTGGTGCTGCGGGCGGAGAAGCTATCCCATGGCTTCGGAGACACGGAGCTCATTCGAAATTTCTCCACGACGATCATGCGCGGAGATCGAGTGGGCATACTGGGTCCGAACGGTTGCGGAAAGACGACGCTGCTAAAACTCATTTTGGGTGAGCTGGAACCGACCTCGGGCAGTGTGAAATTGGGCACGCAGCTGGAGGTGGCACGTTTCGACCAGTTACATTCTGTCTTGGATGAGAACAAGACGGTTCAGGAAAACGTTTGCGAACACAGCGATACGGTCGAAATCGGCGGCCAAACTCGACACATCCTCGGATACCTGCAGGATTTCTTGTTCACCCCCGAGCAGGCGCGGGGCTCGATTCGGAACCTGTCCGGCGGGGAGCGACGGCGCATTCAGCTGGCGCGTTTCTTGGCGCGCCCCGCGAATTTGTTCGTGTTGGATGAACCGACGAACGATTTGGATTTGGAGACTCTCGAACTGTTGGAGGCGCTGCTGGCGGAATTCACGGGCACGTTGATATTGGTCAGCCACGATCGAGCCTTTATTGACAACGTGGTCACCTCGACGCTGGTCTTCGAAGGAGCTGGCAGAATCGGCGAGTACGTTGGAGGCTACGCCGATTGGCAGAGACAGCGCGCGGCACTCGAACAAAAGGCTTCGATGCCCGCCAAGCAGAGCAAATCCCCCGCGGCGGGGCCGAAGCCCTCCGGGAAAAGCGCGACCAAGGCAGAATCGGCGCCGGCCCCCAAGCGTTTGAGCTACATGGAGAAGCGGGAGTTGGAGCAATTGCCCGCCCAAATCGAACAGTTGGAGCAGCAGCGTGACCAGCTGTTGGAGGCCATGGCCTCCGCATCTTTTTTTCAGCAATCAGGTGAGGCCATTGCGGCCGCGAAAGCTGAGTTAGGGGAGCTTGAGGGCCAATTGGAAAAGGCCTACGCACGCTGGGAAGAACTGGAAGATTGATCAGGCCTGTAACTGTAGGCTGCGCGGGCACGGCTTGCCTGCCGTTGACGGAAATCTAGGATTCCGAACCGAAGCCAACGCTCTCCAAACGTCCAAGGCGTATTGCCCCCAGATTCTTGAGTACACGCAGTCTGAAAATCCTCGCGGGTAGCATCTGGTTGATCGTCGGCATCGGCCTGGCCAGCGTCGGGTTCCGGTTCGTATTTGGTTGGCACGCGGGCGGCGAAGCGGGCTCAGTCGCGGGTATCACGGCGAGTCTGATTCTGGGCGCCGGCATCGGTGTCTTGAAAGGGCGCTACGTTTTGTCGCGCACAGCGCGCCGCAACCGGCGCCGGATTGAAGCGCTGAAAGAGCCCCGCTTTTGGAAAGTCTTCACTCGCAACTTCTACGTGCTGATTCTGGGCATGATGTTGCTGGGGCGCGGTTTGCGAGCCTTGGCCGCAAGGGACCTACTCGGGGGCTATACCGGTGTGGGCGGCATTTACATCGGAATCGGTCTGGCGCTGGCCGTGGCCTCCTACGCCTACATTCAAAAGCCGCCGGCGCCCATGCCGACG
>JAJDES010000121.1 GCA_029259675.1 Planctomycetota bacterium | reverse complement strand
CCTGGCGGGCCCTTGGGCAGCGTTTGGCCGTGGCAGCCGGAGCCATTACGGCGCTGGCATCGCTTTTCGAAAGCGCCCCGGCCTGGGTTGCCTCCCTGCGAGGTGCTCTTTGTTTCTTCATCGTGCGCACCGTTTGGAAGTGGGGCCTTGTGGCCCTTGAAGCAGCCATGCAATCCGACCGTAAAGCGCGCGCCCTGAAGCAAACGGAAGAGGAAACCGTTCAAGCAAAATGAACAGTCCAGGCCGAACCCAATCGATGACCATGACGCGACTACGCAGCCGCGTTCACAGAGCGCAAAGGAGTGTGCGCTGTGGTTGAGTCGATAAATGCGGGTGAAGCGGAATCTGTCTCAGAGCGCGACCAGCAGATCTTGGATCACCTGCCGCTCTTGCACTACATCGTGGGGCGCATGGCGCTGGAGATCCCCGGCCACATTGATCGCGATGATCTGCTCGGCTTCGGCATGGTCGGCTTGATTTCGGCCGCTGATTCCTTTGATGCTTCGCGCGGATTGAAATTTTCAACCTACGCATATCCCAAGATGCGTGGCGCGATTTTGGATGAATTGCGGCGGATGGATTTCCTGCCGCGCAGTCGGCGAGAAAAAGTGCGACTCTTGGATCGCACGATCGCCAAGCTCGAGCAAGAAAAAGGAACGCCTCCGACCCCGGAAGAGATCGGTGAAGCGTTGGATATCTCACTCGATGAGCTCGACGAAATCATGCATCACGCGCGTGTTGCTGGAATCGTCTCCATCGATGACGGAGGCGCCGGCGAATTCGGCGGCCTTTTGACTGATCCCCGCAGCGACGATCCGATTGGGACGGCTTCTTGGAAGGAAATGAAGGAGCTGGTGATCGCCGCGATCAATGATTTGCCAGAACAGGAAAAGACTGTCATCACCCTGTACTACGGCGAAGATCTTCTGCTCAAGGAGATCGCCGAGATCGTGAATCTAACGGAATCGCGCATCAGCCAAGTCCACACAAGAGCGCTCTATCGATTGAATAGCTGCTTGCGGGGCTCTGAAGGCGCCAACTGAAAGGTTTGACCCATGGATTCGGAAATCAATCGGATCGGTCTGAACGCCTCCGCCCCCATTGGCTCTGTGAAGCCGACGCATCGCCGCAAAGAAGATGATGCGAACACAGGTGAGGAGTTCCAACGCGAACTGGAAGGCAAGGAGCCCGAGAATCCGGACAAGGAGGCGGCGGACGCCAAACCGAGTGCCGAAGTCGCTCCCATTGCTCCCCCCGACGATGACGAGGTTGGCACGCGTGTCAACGTAACAGGCTGATGGGAACTGTAATCAAGAACAATCAAGTGCGTGTGGATGCAGCGGGCAACGGCGCCGAAGGAAATCGGCGTCGAGTGCATGCGAAATCCGCCAAGTTGCTTGAATTCGAAGGCGAAGTACGGGCGATCGAGTTTCGCTGTTCCTGTGGCGACATAACGGTGCTCGAGCTCGACTACGAACCTGTGGGAGGCGCATCAGAGGTGCCGCAGCCCCAAACGGACACTATTGAAGGAGAGACTGTATGAAGCCTTTCATTTGCCTTGTCGCCGCTGTGGTCCTTGGCCTTAGTGGGTGCCGCGCGCCCTCTAGCTTTTCGGACATGGACCAGAGTCTTGAAGGTGAATTTCAAGACTGGAATGCAACCACTCCCGAAGACGTACCCTTGATGGCGCGCGATGGGGGCGTGGTCGAAGCGCCCGGTTCGGGAACAATTGTGCCCGGAACCCCGACGCATGAGATGCAGCCGAGTGGTACCGGCCGAATGTACATCCTTGAGCTGTATCAATCCGCAATTGATGAGCGCGATGCACTCAAGAAAGAAAACCTCGCTTTGAACGCCGCCATCGAAAAGCTGAGTAAGAGTGCCGAAGCCTTGCGGATGAATATCACCGGTTTTGAGCAGCAATCTCTTGAACAGCAGCAGTTGATTGCTCAGCACGAGGCCAAGAACAAAGAGCTGGCAGCGCGATTGGTTACCGCACAGATCCGGCGGCTGGAGGCCGAGAAATTGCTATACGAGTCCAAGCTTGAGTGGCAACGCGCGGCCGACGGCACGCAGTATGGTGCCGCTGGATCGGCCAACACAGGGCTTGGCTTGAACTCGGTGGACACACCGTGAAGGCGCTCGCACTACTTCTCCTGTGCTGCAGCGCTGGTTGCATGTCGGCTCCAAAGGAAGTGCCGATCTTTGCCAGCGCGCAGGTTGCTTACGATTTCAGCACCTACGATGTCCGGCGAGTCGGCCTGATGCCCTTCGCCGGAAACGACTTGGATGCACGTCGCGGGCAAGACTTGCAATCGGGCTTCTACTCCGAGTTTGTTCGCACAACGCCCTTCGAGCTAGTGGAGTTGGATGCTGAAGATTTGGATGAGGTGAGCGAAAGCGAGCCCTATCGCCGGGGTTGGTATCAACCCGAAACGATAATTTCCATCGCTCGCCGCTACAACTTGGATGCGATTCTGTTCGGAACCGTAGTTCAGCAGCAATCCTTCCCGCCGCTTCGTTTCGCAGTGCAAATAGACATGGTTGCCGCGGAAACGGGATTGGTGATTTGGTCCTCATCAGTGCATTTGGATGCGAAGGACGAAGCTGTGCGCGAAGGACTCAAACTCTTCTACGGTGCTACAGACGGCGAGTCGGATGGCTCATGGCAGTTGGCCCTGATTTCGCCCGATCGCTTTGCTCGCTTCGCAGCTTTTCAGATTGCGAAGTTGCTCTAAAAGGCGATAGCCGCGCGCGGCAACCCTTTGCAAGCCTCGCTAACAGTGTGCGCTTGCATTCGCCATGGATGGAGCCGTACGCCTTCGCTCTGGGATAAATGAATTGGGAGCACGCTCTAGTTGTTGAGAACAACCTCCGCTTGCGTTGTCACACCCGTACTGAGCAATAGGCTCGCTGTACCCGCAAGCTCGCCGTGCTCCGCGTGAAGCGTGTATTCACCCGGCGGAGCGGAAATTTCAAACTCGCCATTCATCGCAGAGCGCTCGTACCAAGGCAGGACGGACAGGCCGTCTGCATTTCGAAGTCGAATGCGAGCGCCTTGCAGCGGGGTGTGGTTCGGTCCAAAGGCGCGGCATCTCGCTCGGGCCGGCTCGGCGATGGCAATGTCCAATTGCTCGTCCGTTGAATTCGCCCCAATGTGGATCGATGGAACGAAGGCGACCAAGTCGTTACTCGCGTGGGCTACCCGAATTCGATAGTGACCGGGCGGCAGGTACTCGAATCTGAAGCGGCCGAGCTCTTCCTCGACTTGTGCTGCAATGTCCGGATTCAATTGAGTCAAGAAGGGCTTGGGTTGCATGGAAACCTTAAAGCTTCTCCTTGTTTCAAAGCCGTCGACATTCGCATCCAGACAGCTCAAGTAGACCGTCAGGTCGTCAAGATTTGTGCCGACGTCGGGCACAAGTGAACCCGAAAGGGATGCTATGGGCAACTCGAAGTCCAGTGTGACAGAGGGTTGATTCGGTAGTTGCCGCTCAAACAGAGTCGCTCCACTTCGCGAACGCCCAATTTGAATGAAGTACTTCCCGGCTTGCGGCAGGCCCAGGCAGTACTCGCCTTGAGCATTACTGCGCGCAGTCGTTTCAAAGCCATCCAAACCTTCTCGGAACAGAATCAACGTGTTCGACAAGGGCACATCACTGCGCGACAGGCGACCCGCAACTTCTATTGTGGTGGCTTTCGGTTGACCCAAAACAACTTCAGTAGTTTGACCTTCCAGCACTTCAAACTCTTGCTCGGGTAGTTGAGGCAAAAAGAATGCATATATTGTCCAATTGCCGGGCTCTAAATCCTCAGCAATGAACTCACCGTTGCTATTGACTGGCAGCCTAAAGAAAGAGCCGCTGGGCTGGTGTCGAATGGATACGGTCGGATTGGCTAAATGCGGCGCAGTAGCCATTGCTTCGGGGAAGATTAGGCCATGCATTCTGCCGGCATCTCTCAATTGTAGTCGCACATCTTCTACTGATTCTCCGGGAGATAGATTGCATACGTATTTCGCGCTCGCTTTCCAAGAATCAGCTTTGGCAATGAGAGTCACGCGCCCTGCCTGAACATTGATCAAGGCGAATGCGCCATCTCTACTTGTTCTTGCCAATGGAACCCCAACCCAGCCCGTTATGGAGGAGATCGTTGGAGCGTGATCTGGCTGAGAACCGAAAGTGGCGTGCAAATAAGCGCCTGAAATGGGATCGCCCGCAGGGCTCATTACATGCCCACGTATGGAAACGCCTCGCGGAATTGCCAAGGTTACTTGAGCGTCGGCAGAACGAAGATCAATTAGCTCAATCGCGGATTGGTTGAGTGGGCCGCTCAGTGCGAAAATGCCGTATGTGCCCGGCGGTATCCCGGCCGAAATATCCGCCCAACTTGGGCCGTCCACGTACTTGATGGTGCAATCTTGATTGAGCAGATTTTTGAACCCTGGTGCGTCAATGGGGCGAATGAAGATTGAGCAATTGCTCAGTGGTTCGCCAATATCGTCAGTAACTTGAACAAGAAGATTGTGTCCAGGAGTTGAAGTCAATGACAATGGTTGCCCGGGTTCGACATTTCTCGCCCAGGCCCAAAACCGTGGGCCGGACTCGCTGGGTGCTTTCTCGGCAATTACGGTAAACGTCGACCTTTGAAGTCCAGTGAACCTAAAGCTTCCATCGGGATTGGAATAGTCAGATATACGGAAGCGTGGGTCGTTGTCGTCTGTGACGGTTACATTTGCTTCTACGGGCGTGGACCCATCGACACCAAACACAAATCCCGTTAAGCCGAGCCACTCTTGCAAGACAATTGAGATGTCAACCGGGGTTGAGCTGGCGGTAAGTTCTCCGAGGCTTTGCTTGTGCTTCAGAAATCCAAATCGCGAAATTTCCAGTTCATGACTTCCTGCCGAAAGCATCTGCTCGAACTTACCTTGATCATCGGTTTTGATGACAGTCGAGTCGGTCACCCAGGATTTGGCAAAGCCGGCGTTCGCTCTGCTTGAAGTGAACTTCAGTTCAGCCCCGGCAATTGAAGATCCAGTTTTGGTAGTGACTGAACCCCGAACGAGAATCCCATTCTCAAGTTGCAAGGTCACTTCTCGGAACTCACCAGCTTTGCATGAGCCGAGATTGATCGTCGCGTCAGGATAGCCTTCTGCCTCGATTTTTATTTGCTGATGGTTGGTTGCGCTAACGGCTCTAAATTCAAAGTGTGCGTCCTGATCGAGCTCTGCGGTCGCGCCACGATGATGGATTAATGGATTCGGGAGCCGATGGCTATCGAGGGTCACGCGGGAGCCTGCAAGTTTCTTAGCAGGGGAACCGTTTGGAAGAAGTACGAGCCCCCGAATGTACATGCCGAGCTTGGGCTTCAAGGCAACTGGCTGGTCAACTGGCCGCATAGAGCGGAATTTAGAATCCAGATATAAGTACCGCGCATCCAACTTGAATCGGATAGAGGTGAGCGACCGGGCAATCGTGAAGTGAAAGTTTCCGTCTGGCTGAACGGCTATTCGTTGTTCGCTCTTCTCACTCTGCAAGCGACCATCAATTCGTAAGAAGGCTCGCTCATCTGATGGCGTTTCGGAGGGCCACAAAAGGCGACCTTCAATCAGTCGAGCAGGGACGAGCTGGGTTGCAAGGGGCTGCGCCTCTTCGCGGGAAGAATTGGGCTCAGCTGCGCTCGTCTGTTGGGGCGCCAAAACCGGTGCGAGATCGGGAGAACTCGAAGTCGACTTTTCTGCCGCTCTTGGTGTCAGAACCAAGGGCCTTGCGGGGCCCTGACTCTGCAAAGACCAGTAAATGGCCAGGACGGCGGCCGAGCAGCACATCGCGATCCAAATCTTGCGATTCATGACCCAAGCGAAGATACCCGATCGGGTCGTTCTCGCTTGGCTACAGTCGCAAGGCCAGGCTCTTGTGCGCTCGAATACTGAGGCCTATGCCGTCAGCTGGGCCGAAAGGAGGCTTTGCGTCCAATTGGCTCGAAGCCTGAAATTGCGAGGGCAAAGCC
>JAJDES010000013.1 GCA_029259675.1 Planctomycetota bacterium | reverse complement strand
CGCCCGGGATTGCGCAAACCGAGACAACGCTCAGGTTCGACACGCGCGTCAAAAACCTGCCCGATCCAGGCCGGCTTCTCCTCGCAAAGCACCGGCACCTTGAGGGCTGCAATGGCGGCCATTGGCCGACCCTCGGCATCCACACTCAGCATCCCCACAGCGCCCTGCCCATCGGCCGCGAAGGCCCAATCCAAGAGTGCGGCCGGCGGACACCCGGGCAAACTCATCAGAGCCTCGGGGCCGCACTCAATCACTGAAAAAGGGGAGGGTTCTGCCATGGTCGTTCGTTGCGCTTCGGGCGCGGAATTGCACCATCATTAGCGGGCGCGAACAAGCTCGCACAGAAGACTCCGTTCCACTTGGTCCGAGCTGTGGGCCCATCGTCTCAGATCACCGGACACCGGCGCGCTCGCAGCATTGGATCCGGAAGCGGCCTGAGACCCCACGCTTGGGCGACTAGCTATGGGCCCGAAGCCAGGCGATGAGTTGCGGCATGAGACCCACGGGAGCCGCCTGGTTCAAGTCCAACTTGCGCCGAAAGGCGATGTGACCCGCGCGGCGCACCCACATGGTTTCCAGTGGGCTGCGCTTCGAATCCAGTTCGTTGAGGCTGGCAGTGATCACTTCCTGGGGAATGACGGGGTCGCGCAGGGCCGCCACCAACAGCGACGGCAAGACCAATTCATTCAAGCGAGGTCCAACGGATAGCTCCGCGTAATAAGCCTCCGGGCTGTCGTATCCGTAACGCGGTGCAATCGTCAATCGATCCCACTCGTGCACGGTTTGAACAGCGGCCACCAATTTGGGGTCCGTGGGAAGCTCCTTGCGTCGCTCCGCCACCGCCATGTAGATCGACTTGAGTCCCTTCAGTACGTGCTGCCGGTAAAGCCAACGGCAGCGGTCGTCAAAGAACACTTGCACGCGCTTCAAGTCGAGCGGGGTGCACAGGGCAACCACCGCGCTCACACGCGGGTCCCGCGCTTCGCAGGCGTAGTGCAGCACCACGTGCCCGCCCATGGAAAAACCCACGATGTAAATGCGCTCATAATTGCGCAACTCTTCGGTCGCCAGGGCAGCGTGCAAGTCCGCCGTTAGCGCGATGTTGTAAAAGTCCTCACCCTCCCGATCCGCACCGCGCAAACTCAGCCTCAGGCTCGAGAGCCCCTCAATCTCCGCTTGGTTTGCAGCAGCGCGACAGTAGTAGCTTTCTGAACTACCGCCCAAACCGTGAATCAGGACAACGCACTCACGCGAGCCGGGGACCTCGCGCAGGGCGCCACTCAAATTCACTTGCCCAACGTCGGGATCTTCCAGGGCGAAGCGTATGGTCCGTTCGGGCTCGCGCCCCCGGCCCACGGGGAAAAAGCTCGGAGCCAGCGTTCGTGCGTGCCCGGACATGCGAGCCCGAAAGCTGTTCTCGCGCATCGCGCGCTCAAAGGTTTCCTGCGACATCTAGATGCGAGGACGCACGCGTTGCGGGAGCTTGATTCAGGAAAGCTCGCGACCTGGATTCAGGCGCGCGGCGGCAATCGAATCCGCCGATGACTCAAGAGGCGACTCGAGCGCTGCATCAGCGGCAACACCGTTGCGGTTTTGCTCCGCCGACCCGTTGCGGGCCGCGGGATCGCTACCCGAAACGTGGCCGTTCGGCTGCGCAGCTTCCGAGCCGTTATTCCCGTGGGACTCGACTTGCTCCGCAGCTGCGTCCTGTCCCTCGGTCACCGCGGCCGTGGATCCGGAAGCAGAACTCGCCGCCTGTGCGGTCTCCAAGTGGCGCTCAAATCCATTGGCTTCGTCGCGCTCAAAGAGCAGGTCACCGTCAACCGAACCACTCACGATGTGCGCGGCGTGATAGTAGCCGTAGGGCACGACGTGGGATTTCGCAGCCAGCATTTTCGGCGTCAATTCCTTGTGCAAACGCGGCAGGACGCTCCAGTGCACAGCTGGGAAATCGTGGTGCTCAACGTGGTAGCCGATGTTGAACATCGTCATGTTGAAGAACGGCGACAGAAAGGTATTGCTGTGCCGCATGGGCGCCACGGACTTGGACACGCAGCCCGAGTGCTGGACGTACATGCCGGACCCCATGATCATGACGTTTCCGATCCACTGCGGGAAAAGCCACAGCGCCAATCCCATGAGCGGATCAATGAGGAAAGGGATCGACCACATAACGAGGAAAATCGTCAATTCCTTGATCGCGCGCCGACCCACTCGGTGCCCGCCCACTCCCGTGGTGAAATCCTTCCAAAAGTGAATCGCGTAACGCCACGGCCAGTGCAGGAACAAGTACGTGTAGATGTTCTCGTAGCGCCCGTCGGCCGATCGCTTGGGCACCGTCCAGTCGTTGTCTTCCAGCACGTTGGCGTGGTGAACAACGATGTGCGAGTGGTCCCAGTAATATGACGGCCAACCGCCGGAGAAGGTCCAAAAGCGACCGAACCAGCGATTCAAGAAGGAGGAGCGGAAGATTCGCCGGTGCGTGTGGTTGTGAAAATTGACGCCGACGTCAATGCCTGAGATCCAACCCAAGAGCAAGCCCGCGCCGAGGGTGAACGCGATCCTGTCCAGCGTCGTGTCGACACCGGATTGCTCGGGATTCAGCCAAACCCAAAAGGCGGCCAAGTAGGCGCCGATGCTCACCATGTGGTAGAT
Source organism: Planctomycetota bacterium (assembly GCA_029259675.1). Lineage (GTDB taxonomy): Bacteria > Planctomycetota > UBA1135 > UBA1135 > JAJDES01. The sequence continues at coordinate 913 of JAJDES010000013.1, read as the reverse complement.
GAAACAGTGAACGTCCTGGGGGTGAGCGAAGACTTTCGTCAAGAATTCGTGCTTGCGGCCGGAGCCCTTGGCCGCTCCTCGCTCACGACTTGACGCAGCCGCGGGAGCGGAGTCACCCGCTTGGGGCGCGCTTTGATTTCGTGCAGATTCCGTGCTCATGGGTCAGCCCAGGTAGGTGGTCACGATGCGCCACCAAACGACGGCCAGGACAAGCGTCACCCAAGGACCCCACCAAATAGTGCCCAGGATCAAGCCTAGGCTGGCTATGGGGAACAGGGACCGGCCTAGGATCCAGGCCGGATTGAGAGGGTGAGGCTGGGAACTCCGGGGGGGCAAGGTCGACTCCGAGGGGAGCTTTATTCTATCAGAGGGAACGCCCCTGGGAGATCCAAAGGCGGAAGCTAGTCGCTGCGAGGGGCGCCGAGATTACAGCTTCGCGGCCGCGCCGTGCACGATTCGAAAGCTTAGCGTACCTGTGCATTCCTTCGAGTAATCAAGCACGTGGCCTAGAGCCTCATTTCCGACCGCGCCCGACAATCCCCCCACTCAAACCTCACGTCGGCGGAACATCCAGCTGCCAAAAACGACCCCGTGCCAGCCTTCGGAGCCCGGCAGGGGCCATCGGGTGTAGGAACGCTCCCGCGCGATGGAGCTGTTCTGGTCCCCCTCGCCAGGCCTGCTTAGGCAGTAAATGAGCGTAATTATTGATCTCAAAATTAAGCCCATAGCACAGGCAGGGGGCTCTTTCGGCTACGGTTTGGGTGGCGGGCCAGGCCTAATTCCCCTACCTCCACACCAAGAGGAGCCGAGAAACAATGCAGACTTTTTCCTGTCCAGGATTGGGCCATGGGCCAAGACGATTCAACGAGTCCACTTCTTCGCCGATCGGAGCCACGCCCCAGATCCTGGGGGC
>JAJDES010000120.1 GCA_029259675.1 Planctomycetota bacterium | reverse complement strand
GCCTCATCTTCCTCGGCAGCCCAGCAACGGCCGCGCACTTGGCTCCCGAAACTCCGATTGAGGAGCCTCAAGAGCAATTAGACCTCCCCATTGAAACCGCCGCCGAAGCGATGGCCATTGCGAGCCGTGGCCCAAGGGTGGCGAAGCGCTTGGGGCAAGAGGCACTTTACGGCGTTTCGTTGGTCGGAAGAGGTTGGGCCATTGTTGCTTTGGATTCGATTGAGGGCGCGGAAGCTTCCAGCGCGCTCGATTCCGTTCAACGCGGAGCCGACAATGAACTGGTGCGCACATGGGCCGCCGCCGCTCGCATTCGGCGCGCTGCGAGCCCTGAACTCCTGGCCTCTATTTCCGGCGATTTCAATTCTCTGCCGGCGCTTGCGCGTCCTCTGGAAGCTCGCTGGACTCAGTTTTTGGCGCAGGGCGTCGGGGATGAGGTCGTGCCGTTCATTCTTCAAGCCTGCGCCAACAACGGGCAACTGCAACAGTCTCTGTTGCCCGAGTTGCTAAAACTGGGCGCGCGCCCCTTCGTGCAAACCAGTCTGACGTCGACCGACATTCAAACGCGAAACCTGGCTGCCGGTTGCCTCGCTACCTTGGCGTCGCAGGGCGAAACGGAAATTGCGGGCGCTGTCTTGAGCGCGCTGCGCTTTGATCCCGTCGCCATCCGCGTGCCCTGGAACGGCGGTCCGCTGTTCATTCCAAGCTTGCAATGGGCCAGTGACGATGCGCGCGAACTCGCCGGCAGTCTCGGCGCTTGGCACCTATGGTGCAAGGAGCGTGGGCGCGTGGAGGAACAACGCCAAATCCACAACAACCTGCGCAGTGTCGGACTGGCCCGCGCGGCCGGTTACTCCAATCCGACTTGGAATCCGGAGGACACGGATGCTTGGTTATTGAATTTAGGCCGAGCCTTCGGACGTTCTTGGCTTGAACGTGTTTTGCAACGCCAAAGACTCGATCGCGACTCCCACTACATGGCCCTGCTCGCAAAACTAGGTCGCTAAGAGCGGAGCCCATTGGCTCGAAGAATCGGAGCCGCCGCGCCTTGCCACTAGGCTTGCGCTGCGGCTCCCCATAATTCCAATAGCCTGCGAGAGTCGTGCATCTTCACAGCCAGCACGCCCATGCGATGTGATCACATTCCATTCGCGTTTGTGACTCTTCAGACTGCTCTGGGCGGCTGGATCCGCCTGTTTCGGCACGGGGCCTAGCGCTCCTTGGAATGGACGGGTTCCGGAGCGAGGTGGTCGAGGCGCTATTGCTTCAAATATTGCCAATTCACGTGAAATCTGATTCGTGGCAATCCCAAGAAGGCCCCCATGTGGAGCCGGAGGGGTTCCGCATGAGTCCAAACCCAGCCCAAGCCAACGCGCCGCCATGAGTACCGAAGCCGCCCTCGGAGTTGATCACGCACCCGCCGAATCCAAGCCCGAGCTGGCTCGCACAGATGTTTTCCTGCGCGTTCTCTACACCTTCGTCTTCTGCGTGATCATCCAAGCGGTATCAGCCGTCTTGGGGATTCTGGTGGCCTTTCAGATCATCTACGGACTAGTCACCCAGAGCATGCCGGACGAGCGGGTCACAAAATTCGGGCGCGATCTCACCAGCTACATTTATCACGTCTTTCAGTACATGACCTTTAACAGGGAAGTGCCCCCCTTCCCTTTCAGTGACTTGCCCGAAGATGGCCTGGAATCCCAAGAGGCCTAGGCAAGCAAACATGGCCGTGAGCGAGCGCTCGCAGCGCCCCCCAAGCCCATCGCCAAATCAAGAGCGGCCCGACTTCCGAATTGATTCGGGAGCCGGGCCGCAAAGTTGTCCGCCATCTTCCCAGATCAGGCAGACTTGCGGAATTCCTCGATGTAGGCCAATACGTGCTCGTCCTCGGTACCGAGCTCTTCACATTCGAGCACAACTTTCTCCGCGTCTCCCCGGCGGTCCATCCACACAAAGACCTTGGCCAGGGTCATGCGGCGCTTCGCACACAACACTTTCTTGTCGTGCTCGCCGTATTGCTCGGCATAGGCATCCGTGCCGGGCTCCAGAGCATCGGTCATGGAAACGGCTAGGGTGGCAAGTTCCAAAGCAAAGTTGCGCAGCTTGGAATTGACCGAATCGTCGGGAAACTCCATCAACCACAAGGCCACGCCTTCCGCGAATTTAAGCTGCTTGTCTTCCGGAACATACTTCCAGGCACTCTTGATGTTCTTGTGCGCCTTGGTGTAGTCCTCGCGCTGAAACTCAAAACTGGCCAATGATTCGTAGCCGTCGTGCCGCGCGGCATCGTTCTTGATCTTCTTGACGAGGTCATAAAGCGGGTCTAGCTCCCACTCGCTCAAGTGCTCCCAGCCGCCCCCGTCTTCCTCGATTTCCTTGACGACTTGGTCCATGAGTGCCTGCCCGCCGTAATAGGACTTGCCCCTTGAATCGTCCAAACGAATCGATTCCAAGAGCTTCTCAGCCTCGGTGTTGGAGCTCAAGGCTTTGAGCATGTCCGCCATTTTGTACCGCAGCTCAAAGTCTTCGTCGCTGTACTCTTCGACTTCTTGCATGCGACGCTTGAAGCCTGTGATGGTTCCTTCGCCGCGCTTGATCATGGCCAAGGTCTCATGGAAAGAACCGGCATCCATAAAGCCGCCCACGGCGTAATCCGCTTCACCATCGGGAGTCAAGAACAACACCATAGGTAGGGTTTGGAACTTGAAGTCATTGAATAGCGCCGCGCCTGCGGGCGTGTCGTAGTTGGCGCTGTAGCACAGGAAATCCTGCATGGATTCCTGACATTGTTCGTTGCTCAAAGTCTCCTGATACATCTGAGTGCAGTACTCACTGCCATTGCGCCAAAAGTAAACCATGGTCGGAAGCCGTTCCGCTTGAGCCTGTCGCATGAGGCGATCAAAGGAACCGTCTTGCCACTGCACATCCCGGGGAGCCGAAAGAGGTGCGAGCAGACAAGCTGTCGTCATTAGGGAAATAAGCATAGAAATTGCCGGGTTGAGTGTTTGTCGTGCAGAACCGAAGTTCGATTCGCGCAGCCACTTGGGCCGCGATTAATCGCTTGGTTGGCACGCAAGCTCAAAGGTCCCGATTAATTCGAAGATTCTTTGTACGAAGATCCATACAAAGTTCTTTGCTCAACAACAGATCGGGCGCGTCCCGAGTAAATACAACGAATGCGCAGCCTGCATCGCTTGGCTCAAGCTGAAGGGCGCATTGCATTGAATGCCGCATTGGGCGCCTTCGAAAGCAACGAACGTCGCGTTCGTCTCCGATTACTCGCCGCGGATCAAGTCTCGCAACTCGCGTCTTTGGGGAATGCTGTCATCAAACGAGAGGCTTCGCTCTAACGCTTCTAAGGCCTCATCGCGCTTGCCATTCAAGTAGAGAGCACTGCCGAGGATGTCCAATGGATGCGGTTGCCACGCCGCCCACTCCACGTCGAATACCTCAAAGCGGCCCGCTTCGATTTCCTCCTCCGCGAGCGACCATGCTTCGCGGGCCATTGCCAATGCGAAACGCTTTTCCTTGCGGTCGAGTTCCTCGCGCATGTCCCAGAACGTCCACGCCCCGCGCATTCCCGATTCACGAATCCGATCGCTCGGCATGTGCTCCCACGCCGAACGAATGGCCGAACGCACAGCTTTGCGATCGCCGCGAACTCCCTCTATCCGCTCAATCCACTCCCAACCGGAGAGAGCAACTGGAGCATGCTTCAAGCGCGGCAACAGTTCATAAATGGGTTTCAAATCAAAGCTGGCGGGGTCACCCGGATTGCTCGCAGAATCGACGACCGCAGCTTGGGCCAGCCACAGCAGTACCTGCGCACCGACTTCTGATTTGCCTCGCGGATCGCTCGCTGCGATCTTTCGGAATTCCGCCTGACTCTCTTTCGAAAAGCCCAGCTGGTCCAATTTCAATGCAAAATCGAATCGCTTTTGGAGATCCTCAGGATCCGATTCCATGGCCTCTCTCAAGCTGCGCAATGTGCCGACTCCCGTTCGAATGCGCGCAAGTTGCGATTGGAACTCCGTCAGTTGCAGGAATCCGAAAACGCCGTCTACGATCAGACCTTTGGAATCGACGATCAAAATCGTCGGAAGCGTTGTGACCGAAAACTTGCGCGTGAGTTCGACTCCCTCAGGGTCGGTGACTCGAACACCAAAGTTCAGGATCGCCTCCAAATCGCCATTGTCACCGGCTGCAATCAAGGTCTCGGTCCACATGCGGTTGCATTGCGCACTGCCATCGGCAAAGAAGTAGAGCAGCAAGTCTCGCTGCTCAGCTTGGGCTGCCTCCAGGGCCTGCTGGTAGCTGCCCGCGAACCAGGTCGATTCAATCCGAGTCGAGCTCGCGAGAACTTCCGAGGAATCCGTTGAGCCCGGCGTTTGGCCGACTAGGACCAGGAATGAGACTAGGGTGGATAGGAGCATGGCTTTGGGGGATTGGGACTCACAGCCTCCTCGCGCGGGTGCACGCGAGGCTCGCCGTGGTCCGTCCTCACCTGGTACCACACCTGTCGCCGAGGTTTCCCGGAGTGTCCCAGCGAATTTGAAGAAATTCCTGAGCCGCTTTGGCCGGCACCGACGACCCTGGGTCAAGAGCCATGGAATCAGACGCCCTCTCCACCGAAATGCAGTCGCTTCTGGATCACGCACAGTGGGTGCGTCAATTGGCGCTGTCCCTGGTGCGCGACCCCAATACAGCCGAGGATTTGACCCAGGAAGCCATGCTCGCCGCGCTCAAAGTGGGCGACAACATGCCGCACTCACCGCGTGCTTGGTTCCGAGCCGTGGTCCGCAAATTGGCCTGGGAGCGACTGCGGCGCGAAGATCGGCGCACTGGGCGCGAAGAAGTCAGCGCGCGCGACGAGTCCACGCCGCCCACGGAGCTGCTGCTTCAACGCATGGCCGTACATCGCCGTGTCGTAGAAGCTGTCATGGAGTTGCCCGAACATTACCGGGAGATCCTGCTGCGGCGATTCTTCGAGGGCGAAAGCCCCACGGCCATTTCCAATGCGCTGGGCTTGCCCGTTTCAACCGTGCGAACGCGCCTTTCGAGAGCTTTGGATCGAACTCGCGACAAATTGGACAGCGAGTATGGAGGCGACGGCAAGAATTGGGTCACGGCCTTGGCTCCCTTGTTGGCCCCGGCCGAAATCGGCAGCCGCAGTCGCGACTTGACCGCCGTAGCCGCAGCTGCAATCGGGGCAGCGGCCCTCTTGGCGATCGGATTCTGGGTCGCGGGCGGCGAACCCGGTCCGGTCAACACAGTTGCCATCCAATCGAGTGAAGTTTCATCGCGCCCCATTGCAAGGCCGCTGGATCCGGATGCATTGCCGCCCTCAAGCAGGGTGCCGGAGCCACCGGATGGAACCCCGCATGTGGTGGCTACCCGACCAAACAATACGCCCGCCAGCATTCAGCCCGAATCGGGGCGCCTGCGCGGTCGCGCAATCGATTCGGACGGGAATCCAATCGCAAGCGCGGTGCTCCGATTGGAAAGTTTGGATGAGAATTTGCCCTTTGAAGCTATGTCACTCTCAACCGGCGATGGCAGCTTCGAGTTTCCTGCACAGGATGGTCGCGGCCGAATTTTCAGCGCGGGCGGATCCTGGGTGACCTTATTCGCCGGACTCACCGCACCTGACTCCGGCAAGATCAATGTAGTGCTTGCCGCGCGCCAAAGCCTCGGCGGCATCGTTATGGATTCCAATGGAAACCGAATGGAAGGCGCACGTGTTTCCGTTCATCCACAGCAGGGATTGCGCCAACGTCTCGGCGCTCAACTAGAGAGCTCGAGCGAAATCATTTGCAGCGCAAACACAGACGCTGAGGGTGCCTTTCACCTGCCCGATGCTCCCAACTTAGTCGGGGGCTGGCTGAGGGCCGAGAGAGAAGGCTTTGCCGATATTCAGTTGCCCTTGCCCCCATACTCAGATCTCGGGTTGCAATTGGTTCTGGAGCGACCGACGCACACCGGTTCCGTTGTTATCGGCGTCGTTGTCGATGCGAACGGGCGCCCGCAAAGTGATGTGCTCGTTTCCACAGGTCGCAGCGTCACATCATCGGACTCATTCGGCCGCTTCGAATTCAGTGCGCAAGAGCTCATCGATGCCGAACAATTGCTCGCAATCTCCAACGACAAGCGTTTTGCGAAATTAATGCTTGAGCCAGAAACACCGTACGCCGGCGGCATCCAAGGTCAAGATGAAGAACTACGCATTCAGCTCAATGAAGCGCCCCAATCCATAGAAGGTCAAGTTGTGGACCTGGCGGGCAACGGCGTGCCACGCGTTCGCCTTTGGCTTTTGAACCCAACTCCCTTCAAGCTTCCGGACGACCAAGAAACTTCATCCGTCACCCGCCGTTTTGATTGGGGCGCTGAGCACGACCCCAATCTCCTGCTCGTCGAAAACTTGCTCTCGGATGGGCGCAGCGCCTATGAGCCGCTTCTGACCGATGATCAGGGGCGCTTTCAATTCGAGGGATTGCTCCGGCGTGAGTATCGCTTGGTCGGCATGCACAGCAATTCTCTCCTGAGAGCCGAAAGTTCACTGCTGGCGACCGGCACCCGCGACGCGCGCATCGTTATGGATGCCAACAACAGTCACCGCTTGCTCAAGGGGACCTTGGTGGATCAACGCGGAACGCCCCTGGCCGGAATTCGGGTGTGGCTGCACTTGCGTACTTTCGAGTGGCCCCATGGCGGTGGGCTCGAACATCGCGGCCCCAGCTTCGTGACCGGCAAACAAGGTGAATTCTGGTTTCGAGACGTCCCCCTGCGGTCAAGTTTGGTCGTTGAGGGCGACGGACTTTGGAAAACGGTCTTAAGCAAAGCAGATGAACTGAAGGCCTTCACGACAGAAACTGGGGGCAAACTCACAGTTACTAGCGCCGCACGCGTCCACGTCATTTCCCAGGGCGAAGCCGATGCAGTCGAATTCCGCGCACAAGATGGGACCGCGCTGCCGGTCCTCATTCGGCGTGGAGGATTGGAAGTCCAAGCCCTGCGAGTCGAGCTTTGGAACGGTCTATCCGAGGAACTTTCCGTGCCGACGACTGCCGTTGAAATGATCCTTTTTAAGCAGACATCCGTGCTCAACAGCACGCCGCTTGAGCTTGCGCGCGGCTCAAAAATCTCAATTCAGCTATAAGGCCGAATCGCTGTTTGAGGGCCCATTGCGGCATCTGCGACCCGCTAAGAGCGATGCGCGACTCGTTTCGAGTCACGCCCAAAACGTCCAATTCCTTTCGCCGGGGTTGGCTCAAGACCTCTCCACGATGGCACCGATGGAACTTGTGAAATTGGGGAATTTCTTTTTGAGGCGAAGCTTGGGAACGGTCCTACGGACTGAAGGGATAAATCGCCATGTTGGACAAAATCGGGGGATCGGGAAAACTCATCAATGAATTGCTGCAAGCGTCCGCTCAAAGCGAACGAGACATCGGTCGACTCGCTTCCGGCTTGGGCATTTCGGCAGCTTCCGATGACGCTTCCGGATTGGGATTGACGGAACGGCTGCGCTCACTCGCGCGCTCCATCGATCAAGCCGGGCGCAACAGCTTGGACGGCATCGGTCTCGCTCAAACAGCAGAAAGCGGGCTGGACCAGTCTGTCAATGTGGTGACGCGAATGCGCGAACTTGCTGTGCAGTCAGCCAATGAAACGTTGTCTGATGAGGATCGCGCAACCATCGAAACTGAATATCAAGCATTGAATGCCGAGCTCGATCGCATTTCCAGCGAAACAGAGTTCAACGGGATCAATCCGCTTGATGGCTCCGCAAGCTCCACGGCCGTCCAAGTCGGTGCCGAGAAGGGCGATGCGATCGAAATCGAGTTAACCGATTCCAGCAGCAGCGCGTTGGGAACAGCGCAAACCTCAGTCGCTGGTGCAGCTGAAGCTGCGGATTCCATCGACAAGCTCGATCAGGCATTGGACCAAATCTCTGCTGCCCGAGGCGATTTCGGTGCCGCCCAGTCTTTGCTGCAAAGCAATTATCGCTCGATTCAAGTCACCAGCGAAAACCTGATCGCAACCGAAAGCCGGATACGCGATGCGGACATAGCCTTCGAAACGTCCCGTCGCGCCAACCTGGACATCATTGGAAACGCCGGGGCTGCAGTTCTTCTACAAGCCAATATTGCCAGCGCTCGAGCAGATAGCCTGCTATCCTAACTCCCGCCTTCAACTCCAGATTGGATTGAAGCAAACCGTG
>JAJDES010000119.1 GCA_029259675.1 Planctomycetota bacterium | reverse complement strand
CCGTTCAGATCGGTGGAGCTCGGAGAGGGGCCCTGGGCAAGGAACAAGTCGTGCCGGGCGAGCGGGCAGGCTTTCCCGGTAGTCCCAGCAATGACGTTGCGGAGGGGAGTCGAGTTCGCTTCGACTGCCAGAATTCGACTGGAAGGTGGCGCCCGGGCACTGCTGGGCGCTGTTTGACGCTGCCGGGCGGCATGCTCACCCAGACCTTCCCGGGCAGCGACTCAGGATGGGGCCAGGTGGGGCCGGGAGGCTTTGGGGGCCGGCCGGCCCATGCACAGGATCCGGCCAATAAATATGGGACTCGAAAGCAGACTGGGCGCGTATTGGGACGATAAGACCCCCGAGCCATGCGAAGCTACGACGAATCAGAATGGGTCCCGCCCGATGTAAGAGCGCTGCGCAAGCGCATGCAAAGGAAGCGCGGTGTCCGTTCACTGAACAAGATCCTGACCTGGAGCTTTGTGCTCATCGGTCTTTGCGTCGGACTTTTTAGCGTTGGCTTCCTGGTTCCGAGCCAGCACAACTCTGTGGTTTCTGCACTGTTCAGCCGGCCAGTTGAGGCTCTGTGGCCCAGGGTTTCCAACTTGGAAGCCCAAGCGGAATGGCGCACCGATGTGACTCGCATGCAAGCCCTGGCCAATCGCAACGATCACGCTGTTTGGCTTGAATATGGCGCCGAGGGCAACTTGCACCAAGAGCTGGTCGTCTACACGCCGCCCTATTTCATCGTGACGAGTTTCGGCGACTTGCGCAGTTCCTTGACGGGCACTTGGAAGATCGAAATTCGCGAGGATGTGGGCGGTACGCGAGTGGTGCTCACGGAAACCGTCAGCACGAGCCATCCCATGCGCCGCATTGCGCTTCGCTTTGAATCAGAGCGCACCGAGCGCATGCAGCAGTACTTGATCGACCTTGCGGCGAGCGTCGGCGACGAAGTGCTCCCCGTGGTGCACTGAGGCAGGGATTGCGCTCTCTGGGCGCAAGTTGGGTGCTTCCGTCGAGTTGAAGCGCCATTTCCGTGGAGCGGGCCCGCTCGACTGTCGCAGCTGAAAATGCCTTCCCGAAACCGCCCCCGATCGAGTCGGAGCCGGGATTCCGGGCGGTTCGGAGCTCGAAGCTGCTGAAAGACCCCCCGCGCAACCCAGGCAGTTGCAAGACGCAGCGGAACCAATGTGCGCGGGCGGTGTTCAGGTACTTGCGCGGGCAAAACGGCCCCATTCCACGTTGTCGTGGGCGTCGCGCAGACCACGGAATTCGTTGGGCGGAAGCTCAATGACCAGCCCCATAAATCATGAAATATTGCATACCGGCCGTGCTTGTATGGCTCGCTTCCGGACTAGTTGTCCAAGCTCAGGAATCAGTCGAAGCTCCCACTATTGCAGCCCCCGTTGTCGCTCCGCAGGCCGAGCGCGACGGGCAAGACGGACTGCTGCGCGAGCGTTTCTTGCAGCGATTGGAGGTTCGTCAGGCTGAACGCCAGGAGTTCGCACAATCGCGCATGCAGGCTTTGCGCGAGCGACTTGAGGATCCCGATCGGGCCCCCCTTCGGGGACGAGGGTTGAATGAGCGCGGTGAGGATGCCCCCCATGCCGGCGAGGGACGCGGACATCGGATGCGTGGCCAGCGACGTGGCGGACTCGGTGCGCCCGACCGCGAGAGCCGGGAACACGGCGATCGCGAAGGCCGCGGCGCAACGGCATTTCCTCGCGCCCATGAATTCCAAGCTGCGCCCGATGTCGAAGGGCGGGGTGGCGGACGTCGCCCGCGACTTGAAATCAATGCAGCTCCTTCAGAGTTTGGCGCGGGCCGAGGAATCGGTTCGACGCAAGGGCGCAACTTTGGCGGTCGGCGCAAGCCGCCCGAGCGCGCATTCCAGAACGGATTCCGCACGGCGCCCCAGGGGGGTGGTCGAGATTTCCTGCGGGGAGGTTTCCAAAGCGGTTTCCAGAATAGGGGCGGATTGGATGCCGGCTTCCCTGGAGCCGGGTTCGAAGGCGGACGACGGGCCCAGCGCGGCGAAGTTAGAAACGAAAAAGGCGGTGGGCATCGAGGCCCCTGCGGCGGCAGAGGCTCCGATCGTGGTGCTCGGGGGCGCTTCTAAGGGCTCCTAGGGCTGCATGAACCACCGCTTGCTCGAGCGCGTCAGCTCCCACAGGGGCTGACGCGCTCGTTTCATGTCGCTTGGGGCCTGGAGCGATCCTCCCACTGAGACGATACTTGGCCAGGGGAGCGGAGCCATGACGCCCAACAAGGGACAAGATCAAGATCTCAAGCAAAGATTGCAGAACGTGGGGAGTCGCCTGCGGGACTTTCTCACGGTTGATCTTTGGTCGACGGAGCACGGCGGACTGCCCACTTTTCGGGGCGCGTTTTTTCGCCTGAGCAGGATTTTGTATGTGTCGGTGCGCGGCTTCGTGCAAAACCGCTGCCTCTTTCACGCATCGGCGCTGACCTACATCACCGTGCTCTCGATCGTGCCCGTTTTGGCCTTCGTTTTTTCGGTGGCCAAGGGTGCCGGGGCGTATGAGCAGCTAATCCAACGCGTGGATCCGGCCCTGGACCGGCTATTCGGTGCAGAGGGGGAGTCACAGGCACTAAGCCTGGATGAACCGCCGCGCGAGCTCGACGGTGCATCGCAAACAGAATCAGCCATCGACGCGGACGCCCTTGATGCGGAGGCGGGCTCGAGCACGTCGGAGCTCCAGGGCTCGACTTCTATCGACCAGCCGCAGGCGGACGCGGATCTTGCGCTGGAAGGGTTGGGCGAGGCCCGGGAATCCGGCAGTGCAACCGTCGGTCCAAGCGAGCAAGACGCCGTGGGTGCGGATGAAGCTCGAGCGCAACTGCGCCAGGCCCTGGATAAGGTCCTGCAATTTGTGCGCGACACGGATGTGTCCAAACTGGGTGCATTCGGCTTGATTGTGCTCTTTTACACGGTGATCAAGTTGTTGGGATCGATTGAGCGCTCCTTCAACGAGATCTGGGGTGTGCGCAATTCGAGGGCCTTGACACGCAAGGTCTCGGATTACTTGGCGATCGTTGTGATCACGCCGTTGCTGATCTTGCCGGCCATGGGCATCACGGCCTATGTGCATACCTGGGTAGAAAGCGACGCTGCGATAGCGCGACCGCTGTTTGATTTAGCCTTGCGCGTCATCAGCTTGGGCACGGTTTGGGTCGCCTTCGGCTTCATTTACTTGTTCTTGCCCAATACGCGTGTGCGCATTTCCTCCGCACTGCTCGGCGGCTTGGCGGGCGGCAGCTTATGGCAGCTGTCGAACCTGCTGATGATTACGATTCCTTCCACGGTCAATCCGCTTTACGCCACTTTCGCAGCCATTCCCGTCTTCCTGGTTTACACCTGGACCTCCTGGGTTTGTGTGCTCTTTGGAGCTGAGGTCGCCTCGGCGGCAGAGAAGGCGCCGACTTACCGCGGATCGGCATACATCGGTCCCGTTCCGCCCGCTTTCCGCGAAGTCATTGCATTGCGCGCCATGACTTCCATCGGTCGCTCTTTCTTGGAGGGTTCCGATCCCTGGAGTGTTAGCTCCCTGTCGCGTTGCCTGGGCATTCCGGAGTCCTGGATCGCGGATGTCTTTGAGGATTTGACCGAGGCCGGATTCCTGTCGTGGGTGCAGGACGGTGAATACGAATCGGTATTGCCGGCCAAGGCCTTGGATTCAATTCGAGTTTGCGACGTGCTCCACGCATTGCGCGGCGATCGGATGGAATCCAATTTCCTGCCGCGCAACGCTGAGGAGCAAAGGGTCGCGAAGTTACTGGAGGCGCTGGACCGCACGCGCGAGGATTCCGCGCACAACCGGACCTTGCGGTCGCTGGCAGAGGAGGCGGCCAAGGATTCCCAAAGCAGCGAGTTGGAGCTGGGGGCCGAAAGTATGCCCGCGAAGGCTACGTCCTAATCGCGGCCGTCGCAGCGCTGTGTGCGCGGCTGACGTTTACTTCGCGCTGCACGGCGCTCGTACTTGTTACTGGGCGGCACTCGGATTTTGAACGCGCAAGGAATCCATCCAAGCCTGAAAGCGCGCATCTCCGTGAAGGTTGCGCAGATCGCCGTCCCGCTCGATTCCATCGTAGTTGTCGTACCCGGACGAAACACTTCTTTGAATCCAGCTTAGCGCGGCATCGATGTCGCCGAGCATGGAGTAGCAGCAGGCCAAGTTGTAGCTGGCAATCGTGGGCTGATAGGAGAGTTCGTATTGGCGCTCGAAGGCGGCACTGGCTGCGCCGATATCCTGCAGCCCCGAATAGGCCCAACCCAATTCGTACCACGAGCGCCCATCTGTCGGCGTGGACTCAAGGCGCGCAAGCGAACGACTTTCGAGCTCTTCGTAGCTATTCACTTCAAAGCGCGCCAGGTTCCTGAGATCCGTTTCCGTAAGCTCTTGCGTGCCCGCCTGTGGGACGACATGGCTTGTGTGCGCAAATCCCAGCAGCGTGCAGCAAAGCAGCGCAGCCACAGTGGCAAAGCCCATCCTCGAAACGCGAGCTTGGCGCGAGTCCAGATACAAACAGCGCAATCGCTCGCGAATTCGCGAGCCGGAACCGACCCAGCTCGCAAGTTCGGCGGGGAGCCTTTGCGCTGTTGGAGCGCCGGCAGAATCCAGCAAGGCGGTGGCGTACGCATGCCGAGCATCGGGCTTCAACTCCATCACGCGCGCATCGCAGGCCAATTCCCTGTAGCGGCGCGATTGAGCGATTGCGTAGCGAACAACGGGGTTCCACCACCACAGGCATTCAGCCAGCAATTCGATCCATGCGGTCCACAGGTCGCGCCTTTCCAAATGCACGAGCTCGTGCAGCATCACGGCTGAAAGCGCATTTGCATCGCCATGCTCCATGGGTTCCGGCAAGACTAGCGTCGGCCGGCGCAAGCCAATCAGGAAGGGCGATGTTATGCCCGGCAAGGTCACCAATGCCGGTGCTTGCAGCCGGAGTTCACTTGCAATGGCTCGTACGCGTGCGCAGCTTGCGTCGCCGGACCGTTGGCCGAGCGCAACTCGCCGGCGCAGATGGCGAGTGCGCCGGTGTGCCCGTGCGGCATGCCATAGGGATCCCAGGCACCATGCTCCCAGGAGCAATTCCAAATTGCTTGGAAACCAGCTTGCGACTGCATTCGGCGCCTGTGCCGGCAGGATCGTTGCTGTAGAAAGTGGAATGATTCCAAGGCTGATTTGCTCCTGCCAAAAAGTGAGCAGTGGCAGTGACGGCAGCAAGCTGCGAACCAACACCGCGAGCCACAGGAGTTGCCCGATGGCGGGCCTGCGCCAAAGGACTCGAGTTGCGAACTCGGCAACGAGGGCCAAAACCAGAACGGCAAGCATGTTGGAAGCCAACTGGGTCATGCCGAGCCGCCCTCAGTCTTAGATTCCAGTTCGGCCAGCAGCTTTTTGAATTCGCGGATTTCGCCGGCCGAAAATTTGCGCCCTTCAAATAGTGAGAGCACCAATGGCGTCGAAGAGCCTTCGCACATCTTCTCGGCAATTCCGTCTAATTCTTGCCGTACAAGATCTTCGCGCGAAGCGACAACCGTGTATTCGACAACGCGCCCCGAGCGCTCCGCTTTCACGAAGCCCTTGGCGCAAAGTCGGTTGAGCAAGGTTTGAACCGTGTTGTAGGCCCAGGTCTTGCCCAGTGCTTCGAGTTGCTCGTGCACTTGTCGAACCGAGGCGCTGCGGTCGCTCCAAAGTTGCTTGAGCACCTCAAGCTCGGTATTGCTGATGGAACTTGGTTTGGTCATGGCGGCCATGAATCCTACACCACGTAGGAGACTCTGTACGACATAGGAGACGCTATGTCGGCCAATTGCGCTTCTGGAGCCCTATTCGAAGGTTTGGACCACCAATTGGGTGACGCGGCAGGTCTCCGGCTCGAACGCTTGGGCCACAATGCTGACGCCCAGGAGATCGGGACCCACGAAGGCATTGAAGGAAGATTCTCCGGATGCATTTGCCAGCTTCAGGCGCAGAATCGGACTTTGGACCCCGAAGAATAGGTGCGCGCATCCGGTCAGTTGCTGCGAAAGAACAGCGCCGCCGAACATCCAGAGTTGAAGCGCGCCGGGCGTGGCGCCCGTGATCTTGATTTCGCTTGCTGCGCCCACGCTGCCGGGAGTGAAGCGACTGAGGTGCAAGTAGGGATCGGGATGGAATGACAAAAATACAGCCAAGTCCAAGCCGCCTGCGCCGGATGTGACGGCAACTCCTTCGCCGCTCCCGTCGGTGCCGTTGAAGCGCCTTGCATTCGAGACGTTGACGTTCGTGGCGTACACGTTTCCATCGATGGGGGAGATGGCCAAACCGGCAGCATTGTTGTAGCCCGCAAAGCTACCCAGTGAGTTTCCGTCGCGGTCGTATTCGTGAATTTGGTTCGAGCCTTCACCCGAAACGAGCATGCGACCATCGGGACGAAACACAACGCTACGCGGGTTGTTCAAGCCGCCAAGCCCGAATGTCACGAAGGCGCCCATGGAGGCTCCGGTTTTTCCGTCGTATCGAATAACTTGCCGATTGAAGTAGCTGGGAACGTACAGGTGTCCCTCGGGCCCGAAGGCAATTCCGGCGTCGGGACCATTCAAGCCGCCCGAATTGGCACTGACAAAAGTATCGATGTAGGCACCGCTCGTTCCGTCGTAGCGCAGAACGCGGTCGTTGTTGAAGCTGGCCACATACAGATTTCCGTCGGGGCCGAACAACACTCCGGCCGGGCCTGCGAGCGGTCCGTTCTCATCCGCCGGAGTAAGCGGATCGTCCGCAACAAACTCGTCGATGAAGGCAAAGCTGGACCCGTCGAAACGCAGCACCTTGTTCGTCGCCTCCTCCGCGATGTAAATGTTTCCATCGGGCCCCGTGGTTATCCCCAGGGGATCATTCACATTGCCGATCACGCCCAAGAAATCGCCGCTTTGAAAGTCGTAGCGATGCACGCCGCTATTAAAGCCGGCAATCAGGATTTCCTGTGCGTGCGCAGGGCTTGGAAGCGTAAGCAGGAGTGTGGCGAATATTGAGGTGGCACGAGCGGTGAGCGCCAGAGGGCGGGCACCTGAAGGGGAGTGCTTTGCTGTGACTGTCATGGGGGGAGTTTCCGGCTGGGGTCTAGCGCTCCTACTGGGTGTAGGAGCTTGCTCCGACATGTTGTAGGAGATGCGACCATTGGTCAAGACGGGAAAGGTCTCCAGGGTCACAAGGCAGCTTTTGGGGCCTGCCAGGGCCGTTTTTGGGCAGAGCAGGGTCTCGGCAGGAACCTCGGCGGACTTGCATCCCCCAAGTCACCCACGGTCGACTCCCGCGGCCGCAGATCGCGGCTTGATCTCGCAAGGCGCGAGTGGGGCCCCACAGAATGGGCAACTCGTTCGCGGATGCAGCGGTTCGTGTCGGTCGTGTCCCGAACGCAGATCCGTTGCTCGGTGAGGACCGGAAGTCCGCTTGGGCCTAGCTTGATCGAGCCGAACACGGATGCCCGCTAAAGGATCCGACGGAGTTCAGTCTGCGTTCGTCAAAGTCTGCTCGTTACTCGGCTCCAGCAGTCGCGAGCTCTCGCAACGTAATCCCAACCTCCGACCGGGCTCGTTTCTCTGTGAGGAAAAACACGGCGATGAATCAGGCGCCTTGGGCGACAAGATCAATACTGACCAATGGAATCAACTGTTTCCTATCGGACCGACCGGAACTGTTGCGGCACTTTCCTCGCTCGCCCGGAGTGCCCGAACGCAAAGCGAGCCCTCGAATTTTGATTCGAGGGCTCGCTCTTGTACTGCAGGAGTCCGGGCGCTTGCGCTCCAGTCTTATCGGCAGAAAGCTAATTCATTACGGCCTGCTACATGTAGTGGGCCAAGACTTAAGGCAACTTAGAGCCTGAGCGTGACAGGGACGGAGTTGCTGAAAAAGGTCAGCAGGCCGGTGTCCGGGTCCATCAAGCCGAAGGCGTGGTGAATCGTCGTTCCCTCAAAAAAAGGATCCGAGCCGGGAGCCAGAACGAATTTCAACTCCGCACATCCGCTGCCGTCCAGGAATCCGATTCCTCCCGGTTTGAGGGGGTTGGTGAAAGGGTGCACGGCGCTAAAAGCGAAGTAGGGGTCAAAATTGAGCGGTATGACGCCTACCGGTGTGTTGATGCCCGGTGCACTGCCGGTGGCCGAACCAGCAAACCAGAAGGACTTACCGGCGTGCTTGGGGCCCATGTCGATGCGCAGATTTTGTACGCCGCCGTCCATGAGGGAAATTTCGTGCACGTCGAGGGTGAGCGAAACTTTCTTGCCGGAGTAGATGCGTGCGGCGCCGCGGTTGACTCCCCCGGCGTCCTCAAGCACAGCCCCGGCAACCAAGTCGGCCGCCTTATCGTTGTTGATGTCGCTGAGTAGATCGACGCTCCAGCCGAAGAAATCGCCGTTGCCGAAGCCGTCAACTTCAAAGATCAGCGCACCGGTCTTGCCCTTGAAGACCTTGGCCTTGCCGGCATCTTGGCCCGCATCGTCCGAGCCGGGCAGGCCCATGGCGACGTCGGGGAGACCATCTCCGTCCACATCTTTCATGCCGGCCACCGAGCGGCCCATCCGGTCTCCCGGCTCGTCGCCGGTGTAAAAGCGCATCAAAGAGGCGTCGAAGCCCGAATAGAGGAAGGTTGCGCCGGCTTCCGCTGCGCCCAGGCCGCTGCGCGGTGCGCCGATGAGGAAATCGCCGAATCCGTCACCGTCCACATCGCCGGCACCGGCCAAAGCGGTTCCGAATTCATCGCCGGTGGGGTCACCCTGCAATTCGTACAGAAGGTCGCCGGTCTTGCCTGAGTACAAACGCACAACACCGAAGTGGCCGTTGAGCCCGCTGGCCATGTAGTCGCCGACGTTGTCGCCGTTGATGTCTCCAGCCGGAGCCACGGCTGTGCCGAAGCGCTCGTTGGCTTCTTGCCCGAACTGCTGCATGAGCATCCGCCCCGTTTGACCGGAGTAGATGCGCACCGCGCCCGCGTTGTTGTCCTGGGTGTCGTCGCCCGAGATGCCGATCAAAATGTCGTCGCGACCATCGCCGTCGATATCGCTGATGCCACAGGCCGATTGGCCCATGTTGTCACCGGCAACATCGCCCAGAAAGTTTCTCAGCACCGATCCCGTCTTGCCTGAGAAGACTTGAACTTGTCCGGCATTCAGACTGCCGAGGTCGCTGCCGCGGGTGCCGACGATGAAGTCAGCGTAGCCGTCAGCATTGATGTCGCCGGCTGCGCCCACCGCACTGCCGAGGAAGTCGAAGGACGTCTCGCCGCGAATGTTGTAGAGCATGACTCCGTTTTCGCCCGAGAAGACGCGAGCTTGCCCGGAGTGGCTGGCGTGGGTGAAGGCGTTGGGTGCGCCGATGACGATGTCTTCAAAGCCGTCGTTGTTGACGTCTCCCGCGCGCGAAACCGATCGGCTGAATTCGTCGCCGTTTTCATTTCCGCCGAAGGTGAAGACAACATCCTGGGCGGAAGGAGTAAGAGCCAGAGCTGCGAGGGCTCCGGCCGCGCCCAATCGACGCAGCCCTGACTCTGAAAGTAGGCCGTTGCCCGAAAACAGTGTGCCCGCAAACCGTGCGCCCGCAAATAGCGTGTCGAAGCATGCCCTTGCTTGCCTGCGCAAAATTGCAGCAAAGGGCGGCGAAGAGTTCAGACGCGAGGGATTAATAGATAGGGGGCGAGAGGCGAAGCTGCGCGCGTGGCTGCTGGCCTGATTGCCGCCCCGTCCGAGGTGATCAAGGTGCTGTTCCATGGTGCTTACCTCTGACCCTGCCGGGGCCGCCGCGCGAACGCTGGCAGTCCAGTCAATGGTCGCCCAAGCAACAGATGAGCATGGGGCGACCGGGGTCAAGGATGCGCGCTTTTAGAGGTGGAAGCGCGCTCGTGTCGTGGTGGAGACGGAGTCTGATTTTGTTGTTGAAGCCACGCAGTTTAGCAGTGGTTTTCCACAGTGGGGTATTCCGTCAACGGCAAGCCGTGTGCCAAGCAAGTCGGGGTCTTGGCCCTGCCAAAGAAGCTTGGGTTCTTGCGCGGAAGCTCGGCCCCAATTGCCTCCCACACTTGCTCAATGCGGAGTCAGTAAATGGTCCCATCCGGCTTCTAGGCCACGATTTGTGGCGTTCTGAGCCCTTTCTGAATAGGGCCTGAAGAGCCTTTAACTCGGGCCGCTGAGACAATCGAGCGGTTCGTGCGCAAGGGCACTGCTTGTGCGGGCGCGCACGTGTGAAGATAGCTTCATGTCGCTCCGTTGCCGCGCCATTCACGCACGAGCCCGGCGCGATATGGGCTTTTGGGACGACCTGCGGGCAGCGCAGGCAATGACCCAAAATGAATCTCCACTGGCGCAAACGCCGGTTTCTATTGCGGGCTTTGTTTGACTGCTTGGGTTGTCACAGTCGGCTCGCAACTTGCCGCTAGGTGCCAATGAATCGCAGGTGTGATTTTCCGAGCGAACCAAGCCGGGACGCGGATCACTTGGCTTCTGCAGTGTTCGCTTCGACAGGTTTCCAAGCAACGCTCAGCAAGTGAATCATTTCGCTTCCCGGATATTGCTGATAGATGTCGTAGCGCAATCCACGCTCGGATCCCAACTGGTAGATTGTGCGTGTTCGGATGGGTGCATTTGAAATGGGGTCGGTGCTTTCAACTTCAAACTGCAGTTGATTGCTTTCGGAATCGAAGTTTCCAAACTCCTGGGTGAAGTGCGTTCCCTTGTTGTTGATGGACCAGCGAAAGAAGCGTTCCCCAGCTCGATCGAAGCCCAGGAATGCAATGCTCTCCGCGCTTTGTCCCAGGACTTCACCCACGGAGTGCACACGCAGGAAGCGACCGCCTATAAGCATCTCACAGCTGCTCTTGCCGGGATTGACAATGCCCTTCGCTCGGCCCGTTTTGTAGACCATCTCGGTTTGGTAATCGCCGACCAAACCCGCCAGGATTTCATGTTGGGCGCCGGGCTTCATTTGCTCGAGCAGCTGCTGAATCTGCGCTCGCTGCTGCTCGTTGTGGGGCTGCGCTTCTTGCGAGCGAACCGGCAGGACGCAGAGCAGGGTGGCCAGGGACGAACAAAGGGCAACGGCAAAGTTTGAGCGTTTCATGCAATCCGGTGGTTGGGGGGTGAGCGCCCAGTCTAGGCGAGCAGGCGCCATTGCGGTCGGTGGCGGCGCTTCTCCAAAAAAATTGCAGCCGATTCCCAATGGGCGGGCACAGAGGTGTAGAAGCGAGGAATCCTCCATGGGATCAACACCCGAAATGTCCAGCGAACTCTTTCAACAACACGCCCAGGGGCTGCAGGCCCTAGCGCGCGGATTGCTCCAGGATGAGCACGCCGCCGAGGATGTGGTGCAGGAGGCGTGGATTTGCTCGGCCAGTCAAGCCCCGGCGAACGTGCTTTCGCCGGTGGGTTGGCTGCGTCAGGTGACTCGACGCTTGGCCTTGCGCCGGCGGCGTGGCGAGGGGCGGCGAATAGGGCATGAACGGGCGGCGTCCCAAGGCGATTCTGAATCTTCTCCCGATAGGGGCTCTGCTCACAATTGGAGCCCCGAGCCCGAGGCAAGTGCTGACCGGCAAATTCTGCGCACAGTTGTTGATGCACTGCTCTCGCTTGAGGAGCCCTACCAAAGCGTGATCCACATGCGCTTTTTTATGGACCTGCAACCGAGTGCCATTGCCGAGCGTCGCGGTGTTCCCTTGGGCACCGTCAAAAGCCAGTTGTCGCGCGGACTAGAACGGCTGCGCAGTCGCCTCGATAAGCAGGTCGGGGGAGAGCGGGGGCAATGGGCTCTGGCGCTCTCCACCATCACTGAATTCAAGCATGGTTCTACTCCGCCTCTACCGCTTTCGGTTTCGACGGCTTCGAGCAGTTCCATGGTTGCAATCGCCAAAGGAATCGCCATGGATTGGAAAGCTTGGACCATCGCAAGTGCTGCACTTGCAGCTGCAATAGGAACGACGTCGGTTGACCCTCCCGGACAAAATGGCTCCCCAAAAAGTGCGGTTACTGGTGGGACGACAAAGCCGAGTCGACTCGCATCCGCTTTGAGTCCCGTAGCGACTCAAGGGGCGTTGCCGGCCCGAGGGAAAGAAGGGGCGCGCACGCCGGTCGAAACGCTGGTGTCAACGGTGATGTTGCCCGCGCGACCCAGCGCTAAGTATGAGTATGTGCTCGAAGGCAGCATTCGCGATGGCTCCGATTGGCCCATGGCCAAAATGAAGATCTTGGTCGGGCAACCGGGGCAAGTTCTGAACGAAGGTGCCTACTCGGACGAAAATGGCCGTTTCAGAATCGTGCTACGCGGCCACGAACCCAAGGCCGAGCTCATCGTTGCCGTGGGCGATTCACCTTTCTACCCGAGCGGCTTTTGGCGCGTGGATGCGCGGGCCGGCGAGACCGCCAATTTGGCTCTAAACGTGGAATTCAATCGTGAATCGTCCAAGAACAAGCTCAGAAAGCTCGAAGCGAACAAGCCCAAGAAGTTTGAAGTGAATCGGCTTCGAAAGTTGGAGTTGGAGCATTCAGATGGGAGCTTGGAAGAGCGTATCAGCAAGCACGACTTCGGCTCGGATGGAGAGTTCGTGGCTGTGCCCAACAAAATTGAGATTGTGGACGCTGATGATCACGCTGCCCTTGCTGGACCGATCCAGTTGGTAGACGCAGATGGCTATAGCGAATTGAATTGGCCACTGATTTCAAACTCCGGGCAGGAAGTTATCGTGGAAATTTTCAAGCGCGACTCGGGTGACAAACGGCTCCATTTGGAGGAACTGGAACTCAAGGCCCAAGCCGTGCTCATGGAGCGTATTGAGCAGTCCGACCGGAAAGAGGGAGGAGCCGTGGATCTAGTCATCCACGGTCAAGTTCGGGGCGCGAATGGAAGTGCGGCCAATGATGTTGTCGTACAGGCTCCGGCTTTCCGGCACATGGCGATTGGCAAAAACGGTCATTACGCGTTGTCGGTCAGGATTGATCGCAACCAAAGCCTGCAGTTGATAGCCGGCGGCGGAGACAATGGACTGGCCGAAACCGAATTCGACTTGAGTTCGTGGGACGGTGAATCGCAACTCGTCTGGAATCCGGTCTTGGAGCGCGGGGCGGAGTTGAACGGCAGCTTGCGCTCGAGCGCGGGGGAGTCGCTTGACGCTTGGCATGTGCAGTACTTGGGTACGGACCCGGACCTGGCATGGTCCGATCGCACGCTATCCAAAGCCGGAGATTTCTCTATTCCCAATATTCAGGGTGCAATGGGGAAAATTTGGCTGCGCAGCAGTCCGAGCCAACCCTTTCCTGCCCATGTCATTGATGGTTTGCGCCCGGGTGTTGGGGATTACGATTTGATCGTTCCCGTCGAAGCCACCCAATCGGGTCAGCTTGAATTGAATGTTGTGGACTCCAATGGCGAGCTGCTGCCGGGTTCGGAAGTTCGCGTTTGGCAGGAAGCC